>CAKSWL010000147.1 GCA_934511335.1 uncultured Cloacibacillus sp.
TACCAAACGATTTCAGCAATTAAAAGATATATTAAAGCCTTTTTTTGACATTGGGGGTACCAGAAAAGGATTTCCTACGGTATTATTATATCTTGACTAAACAGCCGGAAAGCCGCTGACATGGAATTGCCGGGCGTCGTAGTTCGAGCGCCGCCCGATCAGACGAAAGTTCAGGAGGTATGAAAAGAAAATGAAAGCGATCGTGACGGTATTGGGAAAAGACCAGGTGGGTATAATTGCAAAGGTTTGCACATACCTCGCGGATAAAAACGCCAACGTGCTGGAAATATCGCAGACGATAGTCAAGGGCTACTTCGACATGCTCATGATCATCGACATCACCGCCTGCACCTGCACTCCCGGCGAGCTTGCCGGCGGCCTCAAGGAGCTTGGCGAGGAGATCGGCCTGATGATAAAGTTCCAGCGCGAAGAGATATTTGAAAGCATGCATAGGATATAGCGAGAGATGATCAGCAAATCCGAAGCGCGCAAGACAAACGCGATGATACAGGACGAGAACCTTGACGTCCGTACCATCACCATGGGGATCAACATTCTCGACTGCGCCGACCCCAGCCTGGAAAAATTCTGCACGAAGATATATGACAAAATCACCCGCTCAGCCGAGCATCTGGTGAAGACCGGCGACGAGATTTCGATGGAGTTCGGCGTTCCCGTCGTCAATAAAAGGATCTCGGTCACGCCCGTCGCCATCGCCGCCTCGTGCTGCGAGACAAAGAGCTATGTGGAGATCGCGCGCACGATGGACCGCGCCGCGAAAGAGGTCGGCGTGAACTTCATCGGCGGCTTCTCGGCGATGGTGCAGAAGGGTACTGCGGCGGCCGACCAGAGGCTCATCGACTCCGTGCCGGAGGCTCTGGCATCGACGGAACGCGTCTGTTCCTCGATAAACCTCGGCACCAGCCGTTCGGGGATCAATATGGACGCCGTGAAGCAGATGGGGCGGGTGATCAAGGAGACCGCCTACCTCTCCCGCGAGGCCGATTCGCTTGGCTGCGCGAAGTTTGTCGTCTTCTGCAACGCCGTCGAAGACAACCCCTTTATGGCGGGAGCCTTTCACGGAGTGGGAGAGCGCGACTGCGCGATCAACGTCGGCGTCAGCGGCCCCGGCGTCGTCAAACGGGCGCTCGAAGAGGTGCGTGGCGCGGACTTTGAAACCCTCTGCGAGACCGTAAAGAAGACCGCCTTTAAAATAACGCGCGTCGGACAGCTCGTAGCGCGCGAAGCCTCGCAGCGCCTCGGCGTCCCCTTCGGCATCATCGACCTTTCTCTCGCGCCGACGCCCGCCGTCGGCGACAGCGTCGCGGAGATATTTCAGGAGATGGGACTAGAATACGCGGGAGCCCCGGGAACGACCGCGGCGCTTGCGATCCTCAACGACAACGTCAAAAAGGGCGGCGTGATGGCCTCTTCATACGTCGGCGGCCTCAGCGGGGCCTTCATCCCCGTCAGCGAGGACCACGGCATGATCGAATCCGTCGAAGCGGGCGCGCTGACCCTCGACAAACTTGAGGCGATGACCTGCGTCTGCTCCGTGGGGCTTGACATGATCGCGATCCCCGGCGATACTTCACCAGAGACGATATCAGGCATCATTGCCGATGAAATGGCGATCGGGATGATAAATAATAAGACCACGGCGGTGCGTGTGATACCGGTATATGGAAAATCTGCCGGCGAGACCGTGACCTTCGGGGGCCTGCTCGGTTATGCGCCGATCATGCAGGTAAACAAATTTGACTGCTCCGCCTTCATCAACCGCGGAGGAAGGATACCGGCGCCGATACACAGCTTCAAAAACTAACGGAAGAGGAAGAAAAACATGGCAATTGTCGCAATTGTCGGCAGACCAAATGTCGGCAAATCTTCAATATTCAACCGGATACTCGGAAAGCGGGCGGCGATAGTCGACGACCAGCCGGGAGTGACGCGAGACAGGCTTTACGGAGAGACTGAATGGGGCGGCAAAAAGTTTTATATCGTCGATACGGGCGGCATCATGTCCGAGACGGAACACCCCTTCATGAACCTCATTGAGAAGCAGGTGGACCTCGCGCTCGACGAGAGCAGCGCCGTCATCTTCGTTGTGGACGGTCGCACGGGCGTCACGCCGACCGACGAAGAGATCGCGCACAAGCTGCGCCGGAGCGGCAAGCCCGTCGTCGTCGTGATGAACAAGCTTGACAACGAAAAGCGGGAGGACGCGATGCTCGGCGAGGCCTACGGGCTTGGCTTTGACGAGGTCGTGGCCGCCAGCGCGGAGCATAATGTGGGCTTTGGCGAAGTGCTCGACTTCGTCGTCTCCAAACTCGAATCAGAAGAATTTGCGTCGGACGGCGACGAAATCCGCGTGACCCTCGTGGGACGCCCCAACGTCGGCAAATCCAGCCTGCTGAACGCCTTCGCGGGGGAGGAGCGTTCGATGGTGAGCGATATCGCGGGGACGACGCGCGACGTCGTCGACTCCGTAGTCGAGGTGGGCGGCCATAAATTCCGTTTTCTGGACACCGCGGGGCTGCGCCGCAAAAGCCGTGTGAATACCGACCTTGAATACTATTCAAACGTCCGTACCTATCAGGCGATAGACCGCTGTCATGTGGCGCTTGTGCTGCTGGACGCGCAGGACCCTGTGACGGAACAGGACAAGCGGCTTATCGGACAAGTGCTCGAAAGAGGCAAGGGGCTCATCCTCGTCGTCAACAAATGGGATCTTGCGCCGCGTGAGGAGAAGGTCGGCGACGTTATGACGAAAAAATTGCTCGAAGAGCTGCCCTTCGCCGCCCACGCGCCGCGCGTCTTCATCTCGGCGCTCTCGGGGCGCAGCCTCGGCAGATTGCCGGAGCTGATCATCAAAGTGGAGGAAAACCGCCGCCGCCGGATAGCCACCTCGGAGCTCAACAAGCTCGTAAAAGAGGTGCTCGTATTCGAGCGGATGCCGGGCGACGGAAAGGGACACAACCTGAAGATTTATTACTGCACACAGGCGGACGGAGCGCCGCCGGCGTTCATCTTTTTTGTAAACGATTCGGAGCTCTGTTCAAAATCTTTCAAGCGCCATCTGGAAAATCTTCTCCGCGATATGGCTGATTTTTCCGGCGTTCCGATAAAAATATTTATGAGAAATAAGGCATAGTGCTTAAAAAAGCGTCCCTGACATAATATTTCAGCTTTAGGTACTTGACGCAAAGCCCATTTATCGGTATAAATTCATACATACTGCGTTAAAAGCAGTGTCAATCTTGACTGGAGGTGGCACAGAAGTGACAAAGACGGACCTCATCAACACAGTGGCCAAAGAAGTAGAGGGTATTACGAAAAAGAAAGCTGCCGAAGTAGTGGAAGCGATATTCGACGATATCTACACAGCGCTTCAGAAGGAAGAAAAAGTGCAGATCGTAGGATTTGGTACATTTGAAGTCCAGAAGAGAGCGGCACGTCAGGGACGCAATCCTCAGGATCCCAAGAAAGTCATTGAAATCCCGGCAAAGAACGTCCCCGTTTTCCGCGCAGGCAAAGCTCTTAAAGAAGCTGTAAACGAAAAGAAGTAACACGCATCTTTTTAAATTGATTATAGCGGATTAAGATATAAATTCCCTCAGCCACATCGCTTGGGGAATTTTGTTTTACCCCTTGACCAAAGCCGGATAACGCGATATTATATCTTCTGTTGTACGGGATGTAGCGCAGTCTGGCTAGCGTACCTGCATGGGGTGCAGGTGGTCGGAGGTTCGAATCCTCTCATCCCGACCATTTTTTAAGATAGTAAGGGTTCGCGAAAATTACGCGAGCCCTTTTTTGTTTGCCTTTATTATTTTGTAATCGTCAAACGCCCTGTGCTTCGTTTCCGATAGTTGAGCGCAGCCGTCAGGCGAAGCGTCATCTGTCTGACGGCCTATTTATCCGTCAGCTCAGCCAGCGTTTTGCCGTCAGCGCCCTTTAGCAGCAGCACGCCGTTTTCAATTGAGTAGGAGCGCACATGCGGTAGCGCCGAAATCAGCGCCTCCTCCAGCCGCATATCGTGGCAGGCCATCTTGGTGCTGAGGATGTCGTCCAGCGTCAGTTTCATGGCGGAGACGATATATGAGCCGGCGATACGGTTGCAGCCGGCGTATCCGTAGAAGCGCCCGTCAGTGCCGAACCGTAAAAAGGGCGTCTCCTCTTCTGGGTCTGCGGGCGCGCCTACGCCGCCGGCGCTGATGATCTTCCAGTCGCCCTTGACAAGGGCCGTCTCCTGGGAGCCGAGGGCGACGAGGCGCTCTACCAGCAGCATCTCTTCCGGCTGGTCATCGTCGCCGTTTCTCACGACGAGGTTGCCCATAACCACCGCCGGCAGGTATTTGCCGGGGACGGTATCTCTCTCGTAATAGGCGCGTTCCAGCTCGGCGTTGGCGCCGGCCTTTGCCACGAGATATTTCCTGCCGGCGGCGTCACGGAAGACTCCGGTCTCTCCGGTTTGGCTGTATTCGCCTTCCATGAGAAAGGCTTTTTTGAAGAGGTCTCCGGCGCTGCCCGGCGTCAGCAGCAATGTGTAATTCAGCTTGCTTTGAGCGGCGCGGCCATGGCTGTCGACCATCGTCAGGCTTTTATCGCCGATCTCGAAATAGCGGCTTCCATCTCTGGCATCGAGGATGAGGAGCGGTTTTTTATTGATCGTTTTTACAGACCAGCGGCCGCTTTCGCAAAACTTATTACTTCCCTCCGGCTCGCCGATATAGGTCTCAGTCAAACGGAAGGTGCGGTCCGCCTTGAAGCTTGCCTCCAGGAATATCCCCGGGCCGGAGGCCGCTGGGATGGTGCCGCGGTAACTTGAGGGGAGACGCATTATCTCTCTGCCGTTTCTCAGTAGCTGAGCGCCTGTGGGCAGCAGTGTGCCGGAGTCCCCTTTGTTTAGCGTCCTCAGGCTGACGCCCATGGCTGTCCGCATAAATTTTTCGCTTTCACCTCCGGCTACCCTGGGTTTCAGGGTAAAGCGGAAGACGCCGGCGGCGCGCTCCTCTTCGACGGTAAATGTCCCGTTTGTTTTTGTCTCTTTTGTGCCGCTTGCGAAGAGCGTTTGTAGATAGCCGAGGGGCGCGCCGGTAACGGCGTCATATTTGAGCGTAAGGACCGTGCGTTCCGGTGAAGAACCCGCCCGTGAGATGTTACCCTCATACCTGTCGGCCTGGACTAGCAGCGGCGCGGCGGAAGCCGGCAGCGCCAGCAGCATGACTAAAGCCGCAGAGGCCAGCAATGTTTTTACCCGCATAGAAATAACCTCCTAATTTATAGTTGTGGCGGCGGGAGTCTCCTCCTAAATTTATCCACCGCCAGCGGATGGCGAGGCATATTATAATTTTTATCGCCATTGTTATACAGGGGGAAATTGATGAGTTTAGCAAAGTTTTGCCTGTTCCAGCCTCGGCGGGATATATGACGGGCGGGAGATGGTGGATGAGGCGGGTATTGACGGCGCCCTCTTCGCGGGACGCTATGAAGGGATAATCTCTGCGCGAAGAGGGCGAGGCCTTGCGGTATGCCGGTATGATTACCGTTCTCTCTTATGAGCGGCGCAGCGCTCTTTTTACACCTGGTTCGAGTGGCGTCTCGTACCGCCCTTAAAGGTGTATGGCAGATATTCAAAGGCCGGTTTGAACATCGTCCCCGGCATCGCGATCGAAAGGTACTGGCCGCCTAGGAAGAGGCCGCAGACGAAGCAGGAGATGACGGCCGCCGTGACCGTCGCGCCGCCCAAAGCCGCTTAATGTTTTTATTTATTAAGAGGCCGGATGCGCCTGCCTGCGGTCAGTCTCATTTGACTTGTATTTCTCTCTATCGTAAAATTTACTATGAC
>CAKSWL010000148.1 GCA_934511335.1 uncultured Cloacibacillus sp.
GGCGTATCTTGGAGTTGATGTGTACGAGCTCGTGGTCGAGCGCCGAGAGGACGTCCTCCGTGTCGCGGAAATACATGCCTTCGCCTTTGAGTCCTTCCCTGACGGAGGTCAGGTAATAGACTCCGAGGATGATGTCCTGCGTCGGCGTGACGACCGGCTTGCCGCTCGCGGGCGAGAGCAGGTTGTTAGAAGAGAGCATGAGCACGCGCGCCTCGGTCTGCGCCTCCAGCGAAAGCGGTACGTGGACGGCCATCTGGTCTCCGTCAAAGTCGGCGTTGAAGGCCGTACAGACGAGCGGGTGGAGGCGGATCGCCTTACCCTCGATCAGCACCGGCTCAAAGGCCTGGATGCCGAGACGGTGCAGCGTCGGGGCGCGGTTCAGCATTACAGGGTGATCTTTGATGATCCCCTCCAGAATGCCCCACACCTCGTCGCGGCCGCGTTCGATAAAGCGGCGAGCGCTCTTGACGTTCGGCGCGAGTCCGCTCTCGACAAGCTTATGCATGACGAAGGGCTTGAAGAGCTCAAGCGCCATCTGTTTCGGAAGCCCGCACTGGTATATTTTGAGGTGCGGCCCGATGACGATGACAGAGCGGCCCGAATAGTCGACGCGCTTGCCGAGAAGGTTCTGGCGGAAGCGCCCCTTCTTGCCGCGCAAAAGGTCAGTAAGGCTCTTGAGCGGGCGGTTGCCGGCCCCGAGCACGGCTTTGCCGCGGCGTCCGTTGTCTATGAGGGCGTCGACGGATTCCTGAAGCATTCTCTTTTCGTTGCGCACGATGATTTCAGGCGCTTTGAGCTCCTGAAGCTTGCGCAGACGGTTGTTACGGTTTATGACCCTGCGGTAAAGGTCGTTCAGGTCGGAGGTCGCAAAGCGGCCGCCGTCAAGCTGCACCATTGGACGGAGATCCGGCGGGATGACGGGCAGGACGGAAAGGACCATCCACTCCGGACGCGAATCGCTCTTGCGGAAATCTTCCGCTACCTGCAGGCGCTTGATAAGCTTGCGCTTCTTCTGTCCAGAGCACTCGGCGATCTCCTCGCGGAGATGGTCGACGAGCGTGTCGATATCTATCTGGCAGAGCAGCGTATAGACGCCCTCGGCGCCGATCCCCGCCTGGAAGCCTTTATCATAGGCGGCGCAGATGACCTCTTCGCGTTCAAGGACGATATCGCCGCGCACGAAGGGCGAGTCTCCCCCTTCGATGACGATGTAGCAGGGATCCTCGATCGTCTCCGTCTCCTCCGCGGTCTGAAAACGCTTTGGGTATTTCTGCGAATAGAGGCGGAACTCGCTCTCCGAAATGACGTCGTTCTTCGCAAAGGGCAAACGCACGACGGCGGTGACGATATAGGCCTCCTGGTTATTGAGCACGGCGCGTTCGGCCTTGAGCTCGGGAGCGCGCGCCAGCATCACTTTTTTCTTCGTACCAGAGACCATTTCGACGCTGTTCTCGGCGTCGCCATCATTATATACGCGGAAGGCCGGCTCTATCTTGAAGAGGTCGTCGCCGTAGTCGCTGCGGAAACGGCTCACCTGGGCCGCCGTGACGATATCGCCCTCGTCTACAGGGACCTCCTCCACCTTCGTGATGCGATAGGCCTCTTCGGCCTTGAATTTCGGGTCGTAGAAGCGGTGGATACGCTCCTCCGAAGCCGACATCAGCGAACCGCGGCGCGCAAGGTCTATCCTCCGTCCCTCGTTTACCACCTTGTAGACCTTTTCACGGCGGCGCGTCGGGGCGAAGTAGACTACCTTTTCAAGCTCCTTTGTCGAGGCGCCCAACAGCAGGCTGAGGCGGCTCGGGATGCCGCGCAGGTACCAGATGTGGACGACGGGCGCGGCAAGCTCGATATGCCCCATCTTCTCGCGGCGGACACGGTTGTCTGTGACTTCGACGCCACAGCGCTCGCAGACGACGCCGCGGAACTTCGGGCCGCTGCGCTTATACTTGCCGCAGGCGCACTCATAGCTCCTGATGGGACCAAAGATGCGTTCGCAGAAAAGGCCGTCCTTTTCCGGACGCAGCGAGCGGTAGTTTATGGTCTCCGGCTTTTTGACCTCTCCGCTGGAGAGTTCCCTGACTCTCTCGGGAGAGGAAAGTTTCATTCTTACTCCGGCGATTTCATGACTCACATTTGCCATTAGTCTTCATCCTCCTGCTCACCGGTTTGTAGATCGCTTTCAAATAAATCGTCGCTCAGGATGGCGGCCTCCTTTTCCTCGTCGGTCTCGTGCAGTTCAAGCCCGCTGTACTCCACCGCGCTCTCGTGGAAGAGGTCGCTCACGCCGGCGGCCTTAGCAGGCAGCGCGGCACCGTCGTGCGCGAATACCGCGTCGAGGTCGTCCACCGTCGCGTCGGGTTTGAACGAGATGTGACGCGAGCCTCTTTCTTCATCGTCGTCATTCAGGACCAGCTCGCCGAAGCTGCCGTCTGCGTACATAATCTCCACGTCGAGGGCCAGTCCCTGGAGCTCCTTGATCAAGACGCGGAAGGATTCCGGCACTCCCGGCTTGGCGAGGTTCTCCCCCTTCACGATGCGCTCGTAGGTCTTGAGGCGTCCGCGGATGTCGTCGGACTTCACCGTCAGGATCTCCTGCAGCGTATGGGCGGCGCCGTATCCTTCGAGGGCCCAGACCTCCATCTCTCCGAAGCGCTGGCCTCCGAACTGCGTCTTACCTCCGAGCGGCTGCTGCGTGATAAGGCTGTACGGCCCGATCGAACGCGCATGGATCTTGTCGTCCACGAGGTGTATCAGTTTCAACATATACATGACGCCGACCATGACCTGGTTCGCCATCGGCTCGCCGGTACGGCCGTCGTAGATCGTTATCTTGCAGTCGTCGCGCATCTCTGGGTATCGGTTTTCCTGTATCCACTTGACGTCGTCCGCGATGTCCTCCGCCTTCGCCGATTCAAAGACAGGCGTCACCACCTTATAGCCCCTCTGCAGCGCGACGAAGCCGAGCATCGTCTCAAGGACCTGGCCAAGGTTCATACGGCTCGGGACTCCGAGCGGATTGAGCACCACGTCGACCGGCGTGCCGTCCGAGAGGTAGGGCATATCCTCTTCCGCCATGATGCGGGAGACGACGCCCTTATTGCCGTGACGTCCGGCCATTTTGTCACCCTCCGTAATCTTACGGAACTGCGCGACGTAGACCTTCACGACTTCGTTCACGCCGGGGCTCAGGTCCTCGCTGTTTTTCTCGCGGCTGAGGCGTTTGATCTCGACGACTTTGCCGCCTTCGCCGTGCGGAACGCGCAAAGAGGTGTCGCGCACCTCGCGGGCCTTTTCGCCGAAGATCGCGCGTAGCAGCTTCTCTTCCGGCGACTGGTCGGATTCGCCCTTCGGCGTCACCTTGCCGACGAGAATATCTCCGGCCTTGACTTCCGCGCCCACGCGGACGATCCCGTCTTCGTCGAGATTTTTCAGCGCGTCCTCGCCGACGTTAGGGATGTCGCGGGATATCTCTTCGGGACCGAGTTTCGTGTCGCGCGATTCGACCTCATATTCTTCTATATGTATCGAAGTATAATAGTCCTCTTTCACCAGCTTCTGAGAGAGCAGGATCGCGTCTTCGAAGTTATAGCCCTCCCATGAAACGAAGGCGACGACGACGTTGCGCCCGAGAGCCAGCTCGCCCTGGTCGCAGGCCTGCCCGTCCCCGATGATCTCGCCCGCGTCGACATGCTGGCCCGTATAGACGAGCGGACGCTGATGGATGACCGTTCCCTGGTTTGAACGGCGGAACTTCGGCATGCGATACTCGTCGCGGCCGCCGTCATCGGCCCTGATGACGATCTGGTCGGCGTCGACGTAGGCCACCGTCCCCGCCCGGCGTGAGACGACGCATGAGCCCGAGTCCTTCGCGATACGGTGCTCGATGCCTGTGCCGACCACAGGAGAATCCGGGAAGACGAGCGGGACCGCCTGGCGCTGCATGTTGGAACCCATCAGCGCGCGGTTCGCGTCATCGTGCTCGAGAAAGGGGATAAGAGCCGTCGAAATGGAGACGATCTGCTTCGGCGAGATGTCGAGGTAATCAAGCTCCTTCGGGTCTATCTCTATCGTATTGTCATGGTGACGGACGTAGATGCCGCCGGTAGAGGAGGGAAGAACGTTGCCTTCGTCATCCATCGGCAGGTCGGCGCGTCCGACATAGTATTCGTCCTCATCGTCGGCAGAGAGGTAGACGATCTCCTCCGTGACCTTGCCATCGACCACCTTCCGGCGCGGGCAGACGAGGAAGCCGTATTCGTTGATACGGGCGAAGGTCGCCAGCGAGGTGACAAGGCCGATATTCGGGCCTTCTGGCGTTTCGATCGGGCAGACGCGCCCATAGTGCGTATGGTGGACGTCGCGCGCCTCGAATCCCGCACGCTCGCGGGAAAGGCCGCCGGGACCGAGGGCGGAAAGCCTGCGCCTGTGCGTCAGCTCCGCGAGCGGGTTCGTCTGGTCCATAAACTGCGAAAGCTGCCCTGAGCCAAAGAACTCGCGCAGCGCCGCCGAGATCGGGCGCACGTTGATGAGATCCTTCGCCATCGCCGTCGCGAGGTCAGGCGTCGTCGTCATGCGCTCGCGCGCGATACGCTCCATACGCAGCAGACCGATACGGACCTGGTTCTGCAGCAGCTCTCCGACGGCGCGGACGCGGCGGTTGCCGAGATGGTCGATGTCGTCCATATGCTCGTTGCCGTCGCGGATGCGGATCAGCCCTTTGATTATCGCCACGATATCGGTGACCGTCAGCAGCCTCTCCGTATTTGGAATGTCCAGCTGCAGGCGGCGGTTTATCTTGTAGCGTCCCACACGTCCGAGGTTGTACCGCCGGGAGTCGAAGAAGATGCTCTGTATATACTCGCGGGCGTTCTCCATACGCGCCGGTTCGTTGGGGCGCAGCTTGCGGAAAAGCTCAAGCATCGCCGCGTCCGGCGTGTCGGTATTGTCGCGCTCTATCGTCACGGCGAGGGCGGGGTCGATCTCCCACACCCAAACCTTGGTGCGCCCGTGATTCCAGAGCACCTCCATGTGCTCCTTCGTCAGACGCGTGTTCTTGCGGATATCTACTGCGCCCGAGCCGTCGCCGGCGAGGACGTCCTCCGCGAGCAGCATGCCGCGCACATCGTCGTCAACGAGGTCTTTTTCGACCTCTTTGCCGTCGAAGAGCGAGATTATCTCATCCGTGCTCTGAATGCCGAAGGCTCTCAGCATCATCGTCACAGGAATTTTCTTGCGGTTGTCTATCTTCACGGAGAGCACGTCACCGGGTGCGAGGTCATACTCGATCCACGCGCCGCGGTCGGGGATCAGCTTCGCCACAAAGGTCTCCTGCCCCGGAATGCCAAGATCCGCGCTGTAATAGATGCCGGCCGAACGGGCCAGCTGATTTACAACGACACGCTCAGTGCCGTTGATGATAAAGGTTCCCCTCTCCGTCATCGCGGGGAAGTCGCCGAGATAAATTTCTTCTTCTTTGATTTCGCCGGTCTTCTTGTTTATCAGGCGGATCGTCGCCCGCAGCGGTCTCGACCACGTAAGGTCCCGGCTGCGAGCCTCATCCAGACTGATAGGCACTGGATCGACATAATATCTGACAAATTCCAAAGCAAAAGAACCGTCGTAGCTCTCGATGGGGAATATCTCATCGAAAAGCTCCTGCAGCCCCTGCGAAGCACGCATATCAGGCTCTCTGTCGGCCTGAAAGAACCACTGGTACGAGTTGCGCTGTACCTCAACCAGATCTGGCAGTGCGATCAAATTTTTCTCTTTGCCAAAAACTACCCGCCGCTCAAATGCTTTACCCGAAGTCTGTTTAACCTGCATGGGAGCATCCTCCCC
>CAKSWL010000149.1 GCA_934511335.1 uncultured Cloacibacillus sp.
GATCGGCTCCGGCAGACGCATCATCTCCTGCGAGTTCATGGACAAAAACCTCGTCAAATATACGACGGAATATCTCGGCTGCACGCTGCCCGAACAGGAACGCAGCGAGGGCTACCTGCTGATACAGGTCGAGGGCGACACGGAGGCGCAGCTTGAAGACGGCTACGAAACGGTGGGTAAGCTCTGTCTGGAGTGCGGCGCATTCGAGGTCTTCGTCGCCGAAAGCCGCGCCGACTCGGCGGCGATGTGGAACGTGCGCCAGAACGGCCTCGAAGGGATGCGCGCCCGCGATCCGCACGCCTGTGCCTCGGGCGACTTGATGGTGCCGCTTTCGGCGGTGCCCGAGATGATACGCCGAATCAAAAAGACCAGCGACGAATGGCAGGTCGAGATCGGAATCATCTCCCATATCGGCGACGGGAACATCCACCCGATCCCCCTCAAGCCGGCGGGGATGCCCCCCGAACGCTGGGCGCGGTACGCCGAAGAATTTTTCGCCGTGCTCATCCGCGAGGCGATCGCTCTGGGCGGCGTCGGCAGCGGCGAGCACGGCGTCGGCCACGTCAAGCAGAAGGTGCTGATGGAGAGCAAATCACCCGCTGAACTTGAGGTAATGCAAGGTATAAAGCGGGCCTTCGACCCTTATAATATCATGAACCCCGGCAAGATGTTCTCACCGCTGGGATAGCCTACGACAAAAACACCAAACAGCGCGCCCTTCTTATAAAGAAGGGCGCGCTGTTTTCGTTATCGCAGCGGGGGACAGCTTTTTCATCCCCCGCTGCCCGCCCTCTTTTTCTGCCGCGCGCCGGCCGCCGGCGTCGCATAACAAATTACGGAGGCCGGCCGTTCCTCCCTTGACAAAAAAAAGCTCTTGACTTTTTCTTCTTTTTGCCATAGTATGAATTTCAATAATTATGCAACTATAAATAAAAATACGATTAATATTGATTTATACATTAAAAATATACCTAATACAGCGCTTTATAAAGCCATTATTATTTGTGAAATTATTATATATACTAATAATTATAAAATAATTATATTTAATAATAACTTATAAAATATATTTTATTAAAATTAATTTTAGTTCTAAAAACCAGAGCCAAAGAAGGTGACGTCATGAAAATATTCGCCCTCAATCCTGGGACTACCGGAATAAAGGCGGCAATGTTCGAAGAGGCGCAGATGTTATGGACGGAGAATATAGACTATCCCCCAGGTTGCGCGGTAAGTTACGCCTCGCTCGACCGAGAAACGGAAGATATGATCTGCGGCGCGATCCTAGCCTTTCTAGCTTCAAAATCTGTTTGTATCAAGGATATCGCCGCTTTCGTCGGGCGCGGCGGCCTGCTCCGTCCAATCGGCGGCGGCACCTGGACGGTCAACGAGGCGATGCTCGCGGATCTGCGTTCCAACAGATATGGCTCGCACGCCAGCAACCTGGGGGCGATAATGGCCTCGCGCCTCGCCGGCGACGCCGGAGGAAAACCATCCTTTATCGTGGACCCGGTGGTGGTCGACGAGCTGATCCCTGAGGCGCGTATCAGCGGCATGCCGGAAATGCCGCGGTATTCCGTTTTTCACGCGCTCAACCAGAAGGCCGTCGCGCGCAAAGCCGCCGCGCAGCTCGGCAAGGAGGTCGGAGAGTGCCGTTTCGTCGTCGCGCACCTGGGCGGCGGGATAACTGTGGGGGCGCACCGCAACGGCAGGGTCATCGACGTCAACAACGCGCTGGGAGGCTACGGGCCGATGACGCCGGACCGCGCGGGAACGCTGCATATGCTCGATCTCGTCCGCATGTGCTTTTCCGGCAAATACACCTTTGACGAGATGCGGAAAAAGATTGTGGGCGGAGGCGGCCTCTGCGCCTATTTGGGTACAAACGATTTCAGAGAGATCATGGGGAGGGCGAAATCCGGCGATGAGAGGGCCGCGGTTCTGGTCAGAGCGTTGGCCCTGCAAATAGCCGGAGAGATCGCCAGCCGCGCGGCGGCGCTTTACGGCAAGGTGGAGATGATCGTTCTCACGGGCGGGCTGGCCCACAATGAAGAGCTCTGCTCGATGATAGAGGAGCGCGTCGGCTGGATCGCGCCGCTGCTGCGTATCCCGGGAGAGGGAGAGATGCAGGCTCTCGCGGAGGGCGCGCTGCGGGTTCTTCACGGCGAGGAGGAGGCTCTCGTCTATGAGCGGGAATAGCGTAAAGAGCGCCAACGCGGATCTGCTGCGTTCGCACCGCTGGGAACACACCATCGCCGTCACCGGGGCGCTGGGTTCCGGCAAGACGGAGTTCACGATGAGCCTGGCCAAAGCCTTTGCCGCCGCGGGGGAGCATATCAATCTCGCGGACATGGATATCATCAACCCCTATTTCTGCCTGCGCACGATGACTAAAGAGATGGCGGATGAGAACATCTCGCTGGTGATGCCGCGCAAGGAGCTTACGTGGGGTGACTTTCGCTGCGTCAACCCGGAGGTGCATGCAAAGATATTCGACAAAGGGTCGCGGCTTTTGCTCGACATTGGCGGAGACGCGCAGGGGGCTTTCGCGCTCAAACAGTTTGGAAGCGAGATTGCAAGTTGCGGTTATGATCTGCTTTTTGTAATAAATCCCTACCGGACGCATACGCGGACGGTCGCGGAGGTCGCGGCGATGAGGGATGAGCTGGAGGCGATAGGAGGCCTCAAGATAAGCGCCGTGGCGGCAAATCCACATTTTATGAACGACACGGAGCCCTCCGACTGCGCGCGGGGAATCCTCGCAGTAAAAGGCTTCGCGGAAAAGCTAGGACTGCCGCTGCTCTTCGGCATCGCGCGCGAAGATTTGGCGGGAGAGGTCCGCCGCCTGTTATGCGGCAGCGTCCCCGTCTGGGCTCTGAGGCGGCGCATACTGCTGCCCTGGGAACGCCGGGCCTCAAAGTAGGGATATATCTTCTGCCATATATAGAAAGGATGGTGCTTCACATGCCAAAAGGCAGAGTTGAAATATCGGAGAAGTACTGCAAGGGCTGCTCACTGTGCGTTGTCGCCTGCCCCAAGAAGGTCCTCGCCATATCCGACAGGATAAACGCCAAGGGTTACCGGCCGGTGGAGGCGGCCAAGGCGGATGACTGCATCGGCTGCGGCCTCTGCGCCATGACCTGCCCCGACGCGGTGATCAGCGTGTTCAGAGAGGAAGAGAAAGGAGGAGCGGCATGACAAAGGTACTGATGAAGGGCACCGAAGCGATTGCGGAGGCGGCGATCCAGGCCGGCTGCAAATATTTCTACGGTTATCCCATCACGCCGCAGAATGAGATACCGGAATATATGTCGAAGCGTCTGTTTGAGGTGGGAGGCGTATATTTACAGGCCGAAAGCGAGGTCGCGGCCGCGAATATGGTTTTAGGCGGAGCGGCAACGGGAGAACGCGTGATGACCAGCTCCTCAAGCCCCGGCGTATCGCTGATGTCTGAGGCGATGAGCTACATCGCGGGTCAGGAGCTGCCTGCGGTCGTGGTCAACGTCATGCGCGGCGGACCCGGCCTCGGCGGCATTCTCCCCTCGCAGGGCGATTATAATCAGGCAACCTGCGGCATGGGACACGGGGATTTCAACATCATCGTCTACGCGCCAAGCTCGCTGCAGGAGGCGGTGGACATGGTGCAAAAGGCCTTCGACACGGCACAGAGATATCGAAATCCGGTCGTGATCCTCTGCGACGGCATTATCGGACAGATTATGGAGGCCGTGGAGATACCTGTGCAGGAACCGAGAAACCTTTCAAAGCCCGAGGATTGGGCCGCAGGGTATATGAGAGAGCGCGGGCGGCGCAATATTTTGCAGAGCCTCTTCCTCACCCCCGATGTGTTGGAGAGGCACAATCAAAAGCTTGAAGCGAAGTGGCGCGTCATCGAACAAAACGAGACCGCCTGCGAGAAATATCTCACCGACGACGCGGAGGTGGTGATCGCCGCCTTCGGCACAGTCGGCAGGATCGCCCGTTCGGTGGTCGACACCATGCGCACGGAGGGCTTCCGCGTGGGGCTGATACGCCCGCTCGTCGTCAGCCCGTTCCCCTACAAGGATTTCGCTGGGCTCACCGCCTGCAGGCATATACTCGACGTCGAGATGAACTGGGGACAGATGCTGAAAGACGTCAAATTGGCGGCAGGATCGCGGGTTCCCGTCAGCTTCTACGGACGATCGGGCGGCATGTGCCCCGGCGTCGCGGAGATAGAGGACGAGTGCCGCAAGATTTTCGCCGCCCTCGGATAACGGAGGTGCAGGATAATGGCTGAAAAGATAATATACAAAAGGCCCAAAAGCTGGGTCAAGGGCGTACATACACACTACTGCCCCGGATGCACCCACGGCATAGTCCACAGGATGATCTGCGAGGTGCTGGACGAGCTGGACATCCAGCAGGAGACGGTGGGGGTGGCTCCGGTCGGCTGCGCGGCGCTGATGTACGGCTACATCGACACCGATTTCATCGAGGCGCCGCATGGCCGCGCGCCGGCGGTCGCCACCGGCTTTAAACGCATGCGTCCCGACAGGATCATCTTCACCTATCAGGGAGACGGCGACCTCGCCTCGATCGGCGCCGCGGAGATCGTACACGCGGCAAACCGCTCGGAAAACATCACCGTTATCTTTATAAATAACGCGATTTACGGAATGACTGGCGGACAGATGGCGCCGACGACGCTTTTGGGACAGAGGACGACGACCACGCAGGAGGGGCGCGATCCTCAAAAGGCCGGATACCCGATGCAAATCTGCGAAATGCTCTCCACCCTCGCCTCCCCGATGTACATCGAACGGGTATGCGCGGCGCGTCCCGCCTACCTGCCGGCACTGAAGAGGGCGATCAAAAAAGCGTTTAAATATCAGCTCGAAGGCAGGGGCTTCTCTTTCGTGGAGGTACTCTCCACCTGTCCCACCAACTGGGGGCTGCGTCCGAAAGAGGCCTGCGACTGGCTCGTGGAAAAGATGATCCCCTATTATCCGCTAGGCCTGAAAAGGGATTTCGAGTGAGGAGGGCCCAGCCATGACAACTTTCACACGTACCCTATTCTGCGCTGGATTCGGCGGGCAGGGCGTCATGGTCCTCGGACAGCTCGTAGCCTACGGAGCGATCGATGAGGGACGGCACGTTACCTGGCTCCCGTCGTATGGTCCTGAAATGCGCGGCGGCACCGCCAACTGCGGCGTTACGGTGAGCGACGGGGAGATCAGCTCCCCCTTCGTGACCCAGGCCGACGTCGTCATAGTATTAAACCAGCCATCCCTTGACAAATATGAGTCAACGGTGAAAAAGGGCGGTATACTTATCTACAATGAAGATATGGCCTCCTATCACGCCGCCAGGGACGACATCAAAGTAATACCGGTCCACGCCGCGAGGATCGCCGAGAGCGTCGGCAACGAGAGGGCGCTGAACGTCGTGCTGCTTGGCGTTTTAACCGCGGCTGCGGACTTTATCTCCGACGAGACCGCACGCAATGTTATCAAGAAGAAACTCGGCGCAAGAAAACCGCAATTCCTCGAAAGCAACCTCAAAGCTTACGAAGCGGGCAGGGAGCTTGTCCTCTCTTTGACCGCGAAATAGTTAAAGAAAAGAGGGAATTTAAATGGCTGAAATCAGAATCGAAAAGACGGCGCATCCTAAGGAGAAGCCCGACAGCGGCAATCTCTCCTTTGGGAAATACTTCACAGATCATATGTTTGTGATGGACTATGAAAAGGAGAGGGGCTGGTTCGACCCGCGCGTCGTACCCTTCGCCCCCTTTGAGTTGTCACCCGCGGCGATGGTGCTCCACTATGCTCCGGAGATATTCGAGGGGATGAAGGCCTATCG
>CAKSWL010000150.1 GCA_934511335.1 uncultured Cloacibacillus sp.
AGCTGCATTTTTCCTTTCGACCCCTTTCAGTGGTAACCGCTTATTTTTTCTTTTTTGGTATCTTCTTAAAAGTTTTCTTCTGCCCTCTCTGCGGAATGTAGATGAGGTGCGCCCGTTTTATGTCGTCGACGGGGATAGACCGCTCTCCCTCCGCGGTACTTATCACGACCTCGCCAGCCGGCGTAGTTCCCGACAAAGTCCCCTTCAGCGAACGGCCGCCCTTCTTCAAATAAATTTGCACCTCTTCGCCCTCAAAACGACGGTAATCTTCTATTACAAAGAGAGGGCGTTCGAGTCCGGGGGAACTGATCTCCAGAAAGTACCTTTCCGGCAGATCCTCTTCTATCGTGTCCAGATATTCGCTGACCCCCCGCGAGACCCGCTCGCAGTCTTCGATATCGACGCCGCCGGGCATTTCAAGATAGAGGCGGAGGATATCCATACCCCCCTCTGAAACGAGCTCAAAGCCGGCGCACTCATACCCAAGCGCTTCGACGCGCCGATAAAGGGCGCTATGTATTTCGTCATATTTTCCCCGGTTCAAAATAACACCTCCCGTAACAAAAGAAGAGTGGGCACGCCCCACTCTTCCAGTTATTTCTCCTGAACTAGCACTAGAATTGTAACACTTTTTTAAAAAAATGCAAACATCAATAGCGCATGACAAACATTTCGGCGAAGATCACTCCCACTCATACTCGCCGCCGGCTTCGTCATAGCGCCAGAAATCTGCGTAGCTCAGGCGGTGCAGCGGCTTGTCCGCATCCTTCACCTTTACGCCGCGCTTTACCAGCTCCTGCCAGAAGCCGGTGTTTGAGATATCTCCCTGTATCGTGAGGTGCACCAGCTTGCCGCTGCGAATGATCGCCTTCGTATAGCCGCGGCGCCATTCGCTGACCAGCACTTCGTCGCCCGCCTCCGCGGCGTTGGGCCCCAGAGAGAGCGTCGTCAGGCCGAAAAAGTTCATCGTATTCTTCATCGCGTAACGGTCGCTGTATTTGACCGCCCCGCCGCAGATATTGCGCGCCGCCGTCTCTCCCTGCAGCGCGGCGTTCGGCCAGATGCCGGAAAGCCCCGCCACGTCGCCGGCGGCCCAGATGTTTTCGACGTTCGTCCGCATGTAATCGTCAACCTTGACGCACCTGTCGGTGACGACGCCGCTGCCCGCGAGAAACTCGATGTTCGGACGCACCCCGACCGTGACGATCACAAAGTCGGCGGGCAGCCGCTCGCCGCTTTCCAGCAGCACCGCTCGCATGCTGCCGCCGTCATCCACCTCGGAGCCCGAAGCCCGCTTGGCGAAGAAGAATTCACAGCCGGCCTCCTCAAAGAGCCTCTGATAAGGAGCCGCCGCCGTCTCGTCAAGCTGCAGCGGACAGGCGCGGTCCTCCATCTCGACGATGCGGCACTTTATGCCGCGCTCGCAAAGAGCGTAGGCGGCGTCAAGCCCCACGAGGCCGGAACCGACGATGACGCACTCCCGGGCGCTGCGCGCGGCGGCCTCTATTTTGCGCGCGTCCTCAAGGTCGCGCAGCCCATAGACATTCTTCGCCTCCCGGAACCCGGGGATCGGCGGAATGAAAAAACGCGCGCCCGTCGCTATCAGCAGCGTGTCATAGGGCAGTTTGCCCGACTTGACGCCGACGGCGCAGTTCTCCTGCGGCAGGACCGCCGTGATCTCTTCCGCCGCGAGGAAGCGAATATCATTCTTCTCAAAAAAATCCGCGCCCGCGAAATTTATCTCCGCGGCGCTCTTGCGTCCGCCAAGAAAATGATGGAGCATACAGCGGGAGTGGACGGCGTCGTCCTTCGCGACGACGGTGATCTCGTCGGCGGGGCGCAGCTCGCGGATCTTCCGCGCCGCGGCGATCCCCGCCGCGGAGGCTCCGATGATAAGGTGTTTCATCCTACTCCACCTCCTTAATATAGATCGCTTCTTTCGGACAGGCCCGCACGCAGCTCGGCCCCTCCTCTTTATCGGCGCAGAAGTCACACTTTATGACAAAGCTGCGCGTCGCGTCGTCCGGCTTAGGAACGCCGTATGGGCAGTTCATCACACACATATAACAAGAACCGCATTTATCCCGGTCATATTCCACCAACCCCGTCTCGGGGTCCTTGCGCATCGCGCCGCTCATACAGCTCGTGACGCACATCGGCTCGTCGCAGTGGCGGCAGAAAAGGGGGCGGTAACGCTTCTTGTCATCCTGCAAAATAAAATTGCGGCTCTCGTTCTCCGGGTCGTTCAAATCAAGAGAATAAATATTATCCACCCCGTCGCCGCGGTGGGCGTTCATGCACGCAAGAGAGCAATTCATGCAGCCGTCGCACTTATCGGCATCAATAAAGATACGTTTCATCGCCACACGCTCCTTTCCATCCTCAGATCCCCAACGCAGCCCGTTTCTCGAGAATGACGCCCTCAAGCTTATCAGCCGCCGATTTAGCGTCTGGATCAACGATCACCCGGCCTCCCGTTAGAGTCTTCATACTCTCGGTTAGCACCTCCACGGCGACCTTGCTGCCGGTGATGAAGGGCGCCTCTCCCAAATGGAGCGGCAGTCCGAGCGCCAGCCCGAAGGCCCCGTCCGCCAGCGCCTGCTCCTCGAGCCACTGCGGCGCGGAAAGCACGAGCGGCATCTGCGGCAGGTCGATCCCGATCGCCGCGGCAAGCTCCGTCGCCACGATCTCCAGACGCCCGATCGCAAGACAGGGGCCGAAATTGAGCACCGGCGGGATGCCGAGCTTCTTGCAGATCTCCTTGAGCTTCGGCCCAGCGAGCTCGGCGGCCTCCGGCGACATCAGCCCGCAGTTCTCAAGGCCGCCCGACGAGCAGCCCGCGGAAAGAACGATGATATCGCGCTTGATAAGCTCCTTAGTCAACTCGACGGTAAGCACGTCATGGCCGCCGAAGGTAAGGTTTGAACAGCCGACGACGCCGGCGACGCCCTTAATATCGCCTGAGACGATCAGGTCGATGAGCGGCTTCCAGCTCCCGCCGAGGAAACTCTTCAGCGAGACCTCGGAGACGCCCGTGACCGTATCCTTATTGCCGTGCTCCGGCTGCAAATTCAGTGACACCTCCTGGCGGCGCGCCCGATACGAAGCGATAACGGCGTCGATGATACGCTCGCTGTCCGCCTCGCGGCTCTCAAAGACAAAGGGCAGATACTCCGCGTTTGACTTCTTCGCGACATCGTCAAGACATATCTGCTTTATATTAAGCGCCTCGCAGATCGGCTCGATGCCGGGCAGCGTGCAGTTGAACTCGGAAAGCACCGCGTCGATCGCGCCGGTGGCAAGCACCGCCTCCGAAGTATAGTTATTGCCGGCGTGCCCCACAAAGACCTCCTCATAATGCGCTCCGCGCAGCTGAAGATCCTGTCCCACGCAGGTACAGCCGACGAGACGGAAACCCTTCGCTCCCGCCGCCTCGGCCTTCGCCCGCACATCGGGATCGGTGAGGCGGTCCTGAAGATAGGAAAAACATGAATGCTGATGGCCGGTGATCATAATATTAATATAATCTGGGTCGATGACGCCGAGACCGACGGGAGCAAGGCGGATCTCCGGCTCGCCGAGCATCACGTCATTCAGCAGGTTGGTGAGCGTGAGGCCGTAGAGCCCTGTCGAGATCCCCAGCTTGAGACAGGTAAGCAGCATATCCACGGGGTCGGAGTTAAGGTTCGTCGAGCATTTCACCACCCCTTTAACGATCTCCGCGTTAGCGCCGCCTGGCAGGATGTTCAGCTTTTCCCAATTAGCATACCGCGGCGCGTAGGCCAGCCTCTTTACCAACTCCATCTTATCATATTCGGGGCGGTAAATATCCGCCAACACCCTCTCGGCGACGGCAAGCGCCTTATCATACTTATCGGAAGCCGCGACGCCGAATATCTCGCAAAGGCGGTCAAGCGTCTTTTCTCCTTTGATCACACCCTTGGCGAGCGCGGTATTTTTAAGATTGAGAGCCGTGTTTTCCACGATATGGATATAGCAGCCGGACCCGGCGGCGACGGCGCGCAGGAAATTGCGCGAGACGATGACGTCCGCCGTCGCGCCGCAGATCCCCTTAGGCGCCTTCGGCGTCACGCGGCAGGGACCGTTGGAACAGAGGCGGCAGCAGACCCCCTGCAGGCCGAAACCACACTTGACGGACTGCCCCTCGACACGGTGATGCGACGTCTCAAGGGGCAGAGAACGAATAAATGACTCAAGCGGCTTATCCGCGCTCTGACAGGTATTACATCCAAAACACTGATTCATAAGAATTCCTCCCTCGCCCTTCACGGCGTATTTAGATATTTTTTATCCACTTTTCACACAAAAAAAACCACTGTCCGCCTTACAGCATCTTTCCAAGATAACGGTTCTTAAGCAGCGCCTCGATCTCCCGCTGAACGCCTTCAAGGCTGCTGTGAAAATGACAGACGCCGCAATGAGAACGCCGCCAGGGACATTCATATCCCGCGTCCATACAGGCGTTTACAAAAAAATCTTCGTTGATGCAGCACATCAAATCATATAAAGAAAGCTCGTCAAGGTCGGCCTTCAAAATACAGCCGCCCTCCGCGCCGCGGAAAACCTCAACATAACCGCGGACGGCGAGCTTCTTCAAAATCTTATAGGCGAACTGCACGGGAACAAGCTCGGCGTCGCAGATCTGACGCACCGTCATGCGCTCGCCGCTGGATAACGCCCTTAAAATACGGACCGCATAATCCGTCTCGCGCGTCATGATCATCTGAACCTCCCCCCCCTTTTTAGCCTTACTGCCTATAGAATATCATATTGGACTAAAATTATCAAGTTAGGCCCTGCCATCCTTGCACAATAAATATGAACGAGTTTGATATGAGCAGGGACGGCATAAAGCATAAAAATATACGGGATTTTCTCCTAATGAAGGAATGGAATTAGTGTGTCGTGCTGCGAAGCAAAGCGGACTAACAATTAGAGAAAAACACATAAAGCCCGAGCGTTAAGCTCGGGCTTTATGTGGATTATTGTTTTGCCAGTTCGTCCAGCCTTGCCTGGATCGTGGATATCTCGCTGTTGATGGAGGCGAGCTTTTCCTCTTCCACGGCCTTGTCCTTGCGGAGTTTTTCCAGACGCTTGAGCAAACGGTCGGTCTCTATACGGGCCGCGGTCGATCCTTGATATAGCTTTTGCGGATTGTCATCTTTTATATCCCATATAAAACTGGTATCTTTGCCTTCCGTAATGGGGCTTATATTGGCGCTTATTTCAAGTCTTACATTAGACTGCCCCTTTAAAAGATCCTTGCCTGTCTTTTCATCATATCTGGGAAAGAATATCAGCCCCTCTTTTTTCCCCTGAAATTTGAAATTAAAACGCTTGTCATAATCTGTGGCCTTATATAATTTATTTCCGACCCGCAGCTTAGCCATTATATCGAAGGGGCCAAGATACATCGTCGGCCCGTTGTTGATAAACTCGATACGTATCGGTATCATCTCATCCAAATGCAGGGTGCTCAAAAACTTATACTTATAATCGTCCGCCTCCTGCTGCGTCCACAAATTGTCTTTAGCCTCTTTCTGCACAAGAGCCTCGATGAATTCGGCAGAATAGTAGGTCGCCTTCACTTCAAGATTGGCGCCGTCCTCGTCCACAAATTTACGTGTTTTCGTCCACCGCTGAAGCACCTGGTCGAAGGGCGAGGCGGCGGATGCCATTGTCCCCCAAAGTATCGCCAGGCAGAGAGCCGTTATTATGCAACCTAGTTTTTTCTTCAAACGTAGTGCCTCCTGATTATGAGATTGATTTATGCTGGTAATAAATCCGTAATAGATGACAAA
>CAKSWL010000151.1 GCA_934511335.1 uncultured Cloacibacillus sp.
CCTTATCGATCGCGACGAGCCTCTCGGGACGCCATTTGCTCTCCATGTTTTCCCTGATAATATCCTCTATCTTAGCGCGGTTGCTGCGCACTCCGCGAAAAAGTTCCGTCGCGTAGGCCAGCACATCCTCGCGCTCTGAATCAGATAAAGAGAGGTCGAAAGCGGCGACCGACGGAAACTTTTTTTTATCCGGCGGCCCCGCGCCCTCCTCCGCAAGCTCCGCGCTGAAGAGCTCAAGAGCCTCGTCGGCGGAAAGCAGTTCCAGCGCCTCCTGCGGCGGGGTATCGGGTCTCATGTCGAGCATATAGACCAACTGCAGCGCAACCTCGCGCGCCCTGTGGCGCAGACGCGCCTTACGGTACATCACCAAAAAATCATCTCCTGAAATGTTCTTTCAACGCCGCTATCTGCCGCTGCCCGTCGTCCGTGATCAGTATCCAAGCGATCCCGTAACCGACTACCGCCGAGAAGACAGACCAGAGTACTCCCTTAAGTCCCATGTGGAAGAGCGCCGTGATGCCGGCGGCGGCCGCAGCCCAGAAGAGCGGCAGCATCCATATCGGCGTCGTCTTTTTATTGTCCTGCGGAGCGACGTTCACCCAGTTCAGCTGCACCGCAATGCCGGACTTGCTGAATATATCCTCGAAGCGCCCTTCAAGGGAGGCTTTCGTCTCAAAATCCGTATCCTCGGGCACCGCGATGTAGGCGTTAAGTAGGTTTTTTTCGCCGATAAACGAGACCTCCTGCACATAGAGCTCCTGCGGGAGGCGCTTCGCTATGATGAGCTTTACCGCGTCGCCGTCTATCCATACCTTACCAAGTTTTGTCGTTGTCCATAGAAAAAGCATACTCTGCACCGCCTCTCAAAAAAGAAGGCCGGTCATCGCAAACCGGCCTCCTTGGTCGTTAAACGCTGCTAAATCAGGCCCCTTCGCCGTGTATCAAATCGGCCCCGTCGGCTGCTTCGCCGTCGGGCGCCTTATTTTCCGCGAAAGCTATACCCTGAACATAGATGTTCACGCCTTTGATCGCATAGCCGGTAAAACGCTCCACCTGCTCCTTGATCGCCTCCTGGACGTCCCAACAGACATCGGGAATCCGCAGACCGTACTTCACGGAGATGTAGGCATCTACGACGATCTCGGGGGACTCGCCGTCCGATATCGAGATACGGACGCCGTTTACCGTCTTGCGTCCTAGCCGGAGGTTCGCCATCAGCCCCGGGCTTGCGGGTGAAACTCCCTCGACGCTGTTGAGAGCCTTGGTGGCAAGCTGCGCGATGACATCCTCGGAGATGCGGACCTTACCCTCAAGATTTGTCTGGCCAAGGCCGGATTCCATCTCCTCTTTTTCTTCGACTGTGAAATTTTCGTTCATTGAATCAACCACGACGTAATTCCTCCCTCGCTACGAAATCTCTAAACTCCCTCAACAACGGCGCGGCACCTCTTCTTCCGGGCGAAACCTGCGCCGCCTAATCCTCCGGAAGCTTGAAGGATTTGCCGCAGTGAGGGCAGACGATATCTTCTTCTTCGCCGTACATTGCCGGCTCAAAGTAAAAATCGTTGTTGCAGTTCGGACATGTTACCGACTCGTATTCCTCTTCGTCAAAATCCTCAAAGTCTTCCTCGTCATCATCCTCATAGTGATGGTGATGGCAGCACTCGTCATCATCCTCATCCTCATAGAGCTCGTCAAGCTCATCTTCGATATTCGAGACATCCTCGTCAAGCTGTTCGAGGTAGGCATTGAGCTCCTCATGTACCTCTTCGTGATCCTCAATTGCAACAGCCAGGGAATCCAGTGCATCAACTAATGCGGTGTAAAACTTTGCTTTGTCAGGCGAATCAGCCGTTAAATTCTGTCCGTCGATAAGCCCCTTCAAATATGCTATTTTCTCACGTGCGCTCATTTGAATCCCTCCTGTTGGATTATGCGAATGCCGGAAGAAACCTGTGCGCGGTTACTTCTTCGCTCGCTCTAAATACTCTCCCGTCCTCGTGTCGACGACTATCTCTTCGCCGTTTTCCACAAAGAACGGAACAGTAACTACCAGGCCTGTCTCGGTCGTCGCCGGCTTGCCGCCGCCGGAGGCCGTGTCTCCTTTAAATCCGGGCGGCGTGTCGGTGACCTTCATCGTCACCTGGTTGGGAAGCTCGATACCCATCACTCGCCCTTCGTACATATCGAAGCTGACCTCAAGGTCATCTATAAGGAACTTTGCCATATCGCCGAGGACATCGGGCGATAGAGTCACCTGATCGTACGATTCCATATCCATAAAGACGAAGTCGTCCCCGTCCTTGTACTGGTACTGCGCGGGTTTTTCGTCAAAGATGATCCTCTCAAAGCGTTCGCCCGACTTGAACGACTGGTCCACACCCGAGCCCGTTTCAAGGTTGCGGAGCTTGCCGCGGACGATGGCCCCGCCTCTCCCCATCTTGTGATGCGAACATTCGAGGATGACCCACATCCCGCCTTCCCATTTAATTTTCAGACCGGGACGGAAATCGCTCGTATCGACTATCTGTGCCATTAAAAAATGCCTCCCTGTGCTTGTATGAGCATACCTTATGCCCACATATATCATTTCCTGACTATGCTATAAAATCATAACATAAAATGTGTTGACTTATCAAATATTATAGACAAATAATATCGTCCAAAAGAGCCAACTTACGCATTTCCGCCGTCATCCGCCGCGCGGCGCTTATTGCCCGCAATTATTCATTACGGGCCAGGTAAACTCCGCACAGTAAAGAATATAGGGCGAGCGCCCCTGCCACCGCGATAGGATATCTCCCCTGCACTTTTCCGCGCCGACGATGCGCCCGGGGGCGAGGGTATCGTCGTCGCCGCGCACGACGATACAGACCGTCAGCGCCCGTCCGCCGCCGTCAAGATAGAAGCGGATCTCGCAGACGCCGTTTTCGCGCGGCTGCTCGCCGGTCGTGCGAAAGTCTTTCGTGTAAAGCTTTCCGTCCCGCGCCCAACACTCCAGCGCGCGAAAAAGCAGCAGACGCTCTCCCCGCGGAACGAAGACCTCCTCCGCAAGGTAATTTTTCAGTTCGAGCTCGGCGCCGGAGGCTTTCAGAACCGTCATCGGCACCCGCGGCGGCCGGCTGTTTTCAAATATTACCCAATTTTTTACGGAGCCGGCTTTATCGAACAGATCAAGCGCGAAATGATCGAGGTTGGGGGCCGCGTCAAAGCGCACCGCAGAGGCCGTCTTGCCGACTAAGCCGGCACTCCGCGTCCGGCAAAGCTCGGGATAGGCGTAGGCAAGGCGCAGAAGCCCTCCTGACAGACCGTCATCCGGCCCCGGCAAAACGGAGATCGGCCCATCCCAGCTGAACGGCTGCCTGGGCTTTTCGCCAAAGGCCGTTTTGTACAAGCCGGCCTCAACGGGAAGCCCCAACGCGCAGTAGAAAACAGGGTTTCGCAGGATGGCGCAGACCGTCCAGATTCGCGACTCCGCTATCCGGCGGTCGCAATACAGGCGATAAGCGTAGAGCGTGTTTTTCAAGGGCGAAAACAGCGCGGGGAGAATAAGCGATATTATCAGAAGGACGACGAGACATTCCGCAAGCGTAAAAGCAAAACGGCGTCTATCCCCACCACACGGCAACGCGGGGCGTTCAAGATTTCCAGCAGCGGGCTCAGGCTTAAGGCGTTCGCCCGGTATCCGGCCAGACAACAGCTACTCCGTCCCTGCCCGCGCCCGGTACAGATATACGCCTCGCCGCGACGCCGCCGGGAATCGTGACGCGCTCCTCCGCCGCTAGCGGCACCCCGATGCCGGCGGCGAGGCGTGCGACGGCGTCCGCGCGCGCCGTCTCGGCGGAAAGCCGTGCATTCACGCGTTCCGCAAACGCCGCAGCCCAGTGGAGCGCGGCGACTGCGGCGGACAGAAAGACAAGCATGATAAAAAGGGATACGACCGCCTCCACAAGCAGGGAGCCTCTATGACTCCCCATTCATCATATAACGGCTGAAGCTATCCGCATCATAGGCATGGGCCAGCGCGTCTCTTCTGCCGATCATTCCTTTCTGGCAGAGCATAGCAAGGTCCTGGTCCATCGTGTGCATGCCGAGTGCCGAGCCGGTCTGGATGACGTTTTTTATCTGCGAGCTCTTGCCCTCGCGGATATAGTTGCGGACGGCGTTGGTCGCGACAAGATATTCCGTGGCCACCACGCGCCCCGGAATGCCCTCAAGCGGGATCAGCTGCTGCGAAAGGACGCCGAGCAGCATCGAAGCCAGCTGGATGCGTATCTGCTGCTGCTGATAGGGGGGAAACACGTCGATTATACGGTCGATACTCTGCGACGCGTCGCGCGTATGCAGAGTCGCGAGCACCAGATGGCCGGTCTCCGCGGCGGTGATCGCCGCTGAGATCGTCTCAAGGTCTCTCATTTCGCCGATCATTATCACGTCCGGGTCCTGGCGCATCGCGCGGCGCAGCGCCTCGGCGAAGCTCTTCGTGTCGCGGCCGAGCTCGCGCTGGTGGATGAGCGCGACCTCCGAGGTATAGAGGTATTCTATCGGGTCCTCGACGGTGACGATATGCACGGAGCGCGTGAGGTTTATCTCCTGGATGATCGCCGCGAGCGTCGTAGATTTGCCGGAACCGGTCGGCCCGGTGACGAGAAAGAGTCCGTTATTTTTCTTCGTCATCTGCTTCAGCTCGTCCGGCAGCCCCAGCTGCTTTATCGTGCGGATATTTGAGGTGATGGCGCGCAGCGCGAGCGCCGGAGAGCCCTTCTCATGCGAGAAATTGGCGCGGAAGCGCTGCTCTTTCACCCCCATGTCGAGGCTGAAGCTGAAGTCGTATTCCCGCTCATTGTTGAAACGTTCGATCTGGCTCTCCGTCAACAGCTCGCTGACAGCCTGGCGCATATCCTCTTCGGTCAGCGGCCGGCCTCCGGGGATGCGCACAAGATTTCCGTCTATCCTCTGCATCGGCACGTCCCCGACGCTCAGGTGGACGTCGCTCGCACAGCTGTTTATTCCTCTTGTCAGTATATCTTTCAGGACAAATCCCATCATTTCGGCAGGTTCCTTTAAATCTATTCCATTATCGTCGTGAACAGCATCTCGTCGATGCTCGTCACGCCCTCTTCGACCTTGCGGTGCGCATCCTCGCGCAGCGTAATCATTCCGAAACGGCGCGCGTAGTCGCGCATCTCCTGCTCCGAGGCGCCGTCGTTTATCATCGCGCGCAGCGTACTGTCCACGATCATCACCTCGGCGATGACCGTGCGCCCCTTATAGCCCGTGAAGCGGCACTCGGGACATCCCTTGGGTTCGTAGACCGCCGTACCCTCCGGGATGCCGGTCTCCGCCTCCATCGCCGCGCTGGCGGAGAACCTCTCTTTGCAGAGGGGGCAGAGGCTCCTCACAAGACGCTGGGCGAGCACGGCGCGCAGCGAGGAGGCGAGTAGGAAGCGCGGCACCCCCATATCGACCAGCCTGTTGATGGCGGCCGGCGCGTCGTTCGTGTGCAGAGTGCTGAGGACCAGGTGTCCCGTGAGGGCGACGCGCACCGCGAGGTGGGCCGTCTCCGTGTCGCGGATCTCCCCGACCATTATTATGTCGGGATCCTGGCGCAGGACCGAGCGGAGCGCGCTCCCGAAGGTGAGACCGATTTTCTCGTTTATCTGTATCTGCGTGATGCCGGCGATCGTAAATTCGACTGGGTCCTCCAGTGTGATGATATTCTTTGAGGGGTCGTTCAATATTTCAAGCAGCGAATAAAGCGTCGTCGACTTGCCGGATCCTGTGGGGCCGGTCACCAGCACAATAC
>CAKSWL010000152.1 GCA_934511335.1 uncultured Cloacibacillus sp.
ATATACAATACCGTGCTGAAGCCGGCGGCGAAAGATGGCGTCTGCGACAAGTGCGGCGGCGAGGTCGTTCAGCGCGGCGATGACAAGGAAAGCGTCATCCGCAACCGCCTTGCCGTCTTTCACGGGCAGACGGCTCCGCTCATTGATTATTACAATAAGAAGGGCCTTCTCGTCACAGTTGACGCCACCGGCGGCAAAGACGCGGTCCTGAATATCCTTGAGCAGCAGAAAGGCTGAGGCCGTACTTAATGATCACCTTTAAAAGCGATCGAGACATTGCCAAGATGCGCAGAGCGGGTCAGATCGTTGCGGACATTCTCAAGTTGATGAGAGATATGATCAAACCGGGAATCGACACCCTGACCCTTGACGAAGCGGCGGAAAATCTGGTAAAAAAAGCAGGGGCGAAGCCGGCCTTCAAGGGATACAAAGTACCCTGGGCGGCGGCCCCCTTCCCCGGCACGATCTGCGCATCTGTAAACAATGAAGTCGTGCACGGGATTCCTTCCCGAGAGCGGATTCTTGAGGAAGGAGACATCATCAGTATCGACACCGGCGCCTCAATCGAGGGTTTCTTCGGAGACGCGGCCTGTACCTACGCGGTGGGGAATATCAGTGAAGAGCGACAGCGGCTGCTCGATCTTACATTTGAATCCCTCCGTAAAGGCGTGGCCGCGGTAAAGCCGGGGGCGACGCTCGGAGACATCGGCTTTGCGGTAGAAAACGTAGTGATCCCCGCCGGCTGCGGCCTCGTAAGAGACTATGCCGGCCACGGCATCGGACGCAGGCTGCATGAGGCGCCACAGGTTCCCAATTTTGGGAAACCTGGAAGCGGTATAACCGTCAAACCGCGGATGACCTTTTGCGTAGAGCCGATGGTAATGACCGGCGCCGAAGAGGTGAAGACCATCTCTGACGGATGGACCGTCGTTACGAAGGACGGGAGCGACGCGGCTCATTTTGAGTACAGCCTCCTTGTGACGGACGACGGCGCGGAGATACTTACGCCATGGGAGTAGGCTCCTCCGCACATAAAGAGGGGTTCCGTACCGGGGACGTCGTCATTGTGCGCCGCGGCAAATACGCGGGAAAACCATTTGCTGTGATGGGAGCAAAAGACGGCAGGATACTGATAGCGAACGGGGCTGAATACACAGCGGCGAGGCCCAAGAAAAAAAATGTTATTCACCTGCAACAAACGCACTATAATCTCGAAGATGTGGCTGGGAGTGTCGCTGGCGGGAAACCTCTGGACAACGGCTGGTTGATGCAGAAAATTTCCAAGGTATTGGAAAACAGCGGCACATCTTGCGAACAGGAGGATGAAGCTGCCGGATGGCCAAAGAAGAAGTAATTGAAGTAAAGGGCAAGGTAGTGGAGCCGCTGCCAAACGCCATGTTCCGCGTTGAGCTGGAAAATGGCCACAAGATACTGGCTCATGTCTCGGGCAAAATGCGCATGCATTTTATCAGGATACTGCCGGGCGATAAGGTGCTTTTACAGCTTTCGCCCTACGACCTGACACGCGGTAGGATAACATACAGATACAAGTAGACGGATATTCCGTCATGGATGGAACAAGTACAGTCAAGGAGGTCTGCATTTAATGAAAGTAAGACCGTCGGTCAAACCTATATGTGAGTATTGCAGGATAATCAAGCGTCACGGAGTAGTGCGCGTGATCTGCAGCAGAAACCCGCGCCATAAGCAGCGTCAGGGAGCAAGGAGGTAGCAGGGAATGGCTCGTTTAGCCGGTGTTGACCTGCCGCGTGAGAAAAGAATCAAAATAGCCCTTACCTATATTTTCGGTATTGGGCCGGCAGTTGCGAACGATATCATAAAGGTCACGGGAATCGATCCCAATACCCGTGTAAAGGACCTCTCGGAGGAAGAGGAGCAGAAGCTCCGCGCTGAAATAGAAGACAACCGCCTGGTAGAAGGTGACCTTCGCCGCGACATCGCGATGAACATCAAGCGTCTCATGGACATAGGTTGCTACCGCGGACTCAGACACCGCCAGGGCCTCCCTGTCAGGGGGCAGAGGACTAAGACAAACGCCCGTACTCGCAAAGGCCCGAAGAGGACGGTCGCGGGCAAGAAGAAAGCCACCAAGTAAGGTGCAACCAGGGAGGGAATAACAGTTGGCCAAACGCGTACAGCGCAGCCGTAAGCGCAAAGAAAAAAAGAACGTCAGCTATGGTGTCGCACATATTTATTCTACCTTCAACAACACCATCGTGACACTTACAGACAAACAGGGCAACGCCCTTTCATGGGCCTCGGGCGGAAACGTCGGCTTCAAGGGGACTCGTAAATCAACTCCGTACGCCGCGCAGATGTCGGCGGCGCAGGCGGCAAAGGTTGCCCAGGACCACGGAGTGGTGGAAATTGACGTCGTAGTCAAGGGCCCCGGACCGGGACGCGAATCTGCGATCCGTTCGCTTCAGGCGGCGGGGCTGCAGGTAAACGTTATCCGCGACGCAACGCCAATCCCGCACAACGGATGCCGTCCGCCCAAGCGGCGCCGCGTGTAGTCCTAAAAGGAGGTACTTATTAGCATGAGCAGATACACAGGACCTGTCTGCAGGCTCTGCCGCGCAGAGGGCGCCAAGCTCTTTTTGAAGGGAGACCGCTGCTACACAGAGAAGTGCGGACTCACAAAGCGTAATTCAAAGCCAGGCCAGCACGGAACCCGACGCGGCAAGATGAGCGAATATGGACTCCGTCTTCGTGAGAAGCAGAAGCTTCGCCGCTTCTACGGAATCAACGAGACCCAGTTCAGCACGATATACAGGAAGGCGACCGGCATGGCCGGCCAGACGGGGCACAACTTCCTTCAGCTTCTGGAGCGCCGTCTCGACAACGTCGTCTACCGCCTCGGCCTCGGAGTCAGCCGCAGCCAGGCGCGCCAGCTCATCTGCCATGGCCACTTCACGGTCAATGGCCGCAAGCTTGACATTCCCAGCGCGCTCCTTAGGGTCGGAGACGTGATCGCCGTGGCCGAAGGCAGCCGCGACGTCCAGACGATCAAGGAAAACGCCGAGGCGTCAGCGAGCCGCAGCATTCCCGCGTGGCTTGAGTTCAATCCGGAAGCAATGTCAGGCTCGTTAGTCGCAGTACCGGTCCGTGAGCAGATAGACGTACCAGTAAACGAACAGCTTGTTGTTGAATTCTATGCACGTTAGTGGGACGAAAGGTGGGGGAGAATATGGAGCATGATCGTCATGAGATCATAGTACAGGAATCCACCCCGTCGTACGGTAAAATTACCGTTGAGCCTCTTGAGAGAGGCTACGGAGTAACACTGGGCAATTCGTTGCGCCGTGTTCTGCTCTCTTCAATCAGCGGAGCGGCGGTCGTCGCCGTGCGCGTTGAGGGAGTCCTGCATGAATTCAGCACTATTCCGGGAGTCAAGGAAGATGTTATCGAACTTCTGGTAAATCTGAAGCATATTCCCGTTCGCTGTCACTCAACGTCGGTGCGCACACTCCACCTTGAGTCTAAAGGCCCGAAGGTGGTGGCGGTGTCGGACATCGACCCTGACAGCGAGGTAGAGTTCCCCAACCCAGAGGCGTACATCTGTACCCTTGAGGAGGGACATTCGCTGTCGATGGACATTTATGTCGCCACCGGTACCGGCTACGCGCCGATAGATCGCCCGCGCGCCTCCTACCTGCCGGTGGACGCGTTGCAGACGGATGCCCTCTTCTCGCCCGTACAGCGTGTGAAGTATGACATTCAGGACAAGCGTATGGGGCAGCGTACCGACTATGACAGCCTCACGCTGGAGATATGGACGAACGGCGTCGTAACTCCGGAGTCCGCCGTCATCCAGGCCAGCCGTATCCTTAAAGGATATTACGCCTCTCTCGTGGATTCGCTTGCCGGCCCGGGAACGAGCGCCCTTGACGAGATAATCAAGAACGACGAGGCCTCGCGGGCGGCGGCAATAGGCGGCAAACAGGGCTTCGACGCGCACAGCGGACTTTCTGGCTTCCCGATGGGTGAGAACTCTATCTACTCGCGTCCAGTGAGAGACCTTGAGCTCTCCGTGCGCAGTGAGAACTGCCTGCTTCGCGGCGGAGTCCACATGATAGGAGAACTTGTCTCCCGGACGAGGGACGACCTTCTGAAAATCCGCAACCTCGGAAAAATCTCCCTTAAAGAGATCGAGGAGAAACTGGCCAAATTCGACCTTCACCTCAGCGGCGACATAAGCACCCCGATTGACGATGACGACGAGGATTTGGATGACAACGATCAGAATCTGAAGGAGGAATAACCAATGAGACACCGCATGAACACAAGGCGGTTGGGACGCTGCGGCTCCCATAGGTGGGCCATGCTCGGCAACATGGCTGCCAGTCTCTTCATCGAGGGCAGCATAATAACGACAGAGACGAGGGCGAAAGAGCTCCGCCGCGTTGCCGAAAAGCTCATTACCAAGGCAAAGTCCGGCACGCTCAGCGACCGTCGTCTCGTGATCGCCCGCATCCCTCACAAAGAGGCGGTAATGAAACTTTTTAACGAGCTAGGACCGAAGTATGCCGAGCGCAACGGCGGTTACACCAGGATCGTAAAGATCGGCGCGCGCGTCGGCGACTCTTCTCCGATGGCGGTAATACAGCTGGTAGACTAATATATGATTCAAGAAAGACAATTCACGCTCAAAGGCGCGGAGTTCAGCTATCCGAATGCCTCTGAAAAGATACTCAAGGGTATCGATTTGGAAATCCGCGCCGGTGAGTGGGTTGCGCTTCTTGGTTCAAACGGTTCCGGAAAATCCACGCTCTTAAAACTTTTAAGCGCCCTGCTGATTCCAACGCAGGGCCTTTGTTTTGTGGGGGAAAAGAACACCGCCTACGCCGCTGGCGGCGAACTGCGCGGCGTGACGGCGATCGTCTTCCAGAACCCGGAGGACCAGATCGTGGCCGCCACCGTAGAAGAAGAGGTCGCCTTCGGTCCGGAAAACCTCGGCTGTCCGCGGGAGGATATCTGCGCGCGGGTAAGTGAGGCGCTTGAGGCTGTGGGGCTGACAGAAAGAAGAGAGAGTCTCGTGGCATCCCTGTCCGGCGGGCAGAAACAGCGGCTCGCTCTCGCCGGCGCGCTGGCGATGCATCCGCAAGCGATACTGCTCGACGAGGCGATGTCGATGCTCGACCCGCAGTCGCGCCGCGATTTCACCAGTATAATCGCGGCGGAGCATGGGCGCGGCCGGACTATCGTGGAGGTTACCCACCGGCTTGATGAAATAAGGGGCGCAGACAGGGTGGTCGTCCTTGAGGAAGGGCGGATTTCGCTGGATGTGCCCACAAAAGATTTTTTTAAAAAAAGTGAAGAAGAGCTTCGCGCGATGAACCTCAGCAAACCGCCCTTGGACAGGCTCGCCGAATATTTGACGAACGACGGGCTCATCCCCGCGGACACCGAGGTCTCAGTTGAAAGCATCGGAGAGATGCTGCTATGCCGCTGATAGTAAAAGAACTCAGCTATACCTATAACAAGGGGCTGCCGACGGAGCACCCGGCGCTGTACGGCGTCTCTTTTGAGGCCTACGGAGGGGAGATAATCTCCATTCTCGGCCATACGGGAAGCGGAAAATCGACGCTCGCGCAGCACCTGAACGCCCTGATGATACCCCAGCATGGCACGGTGCTCGTGGACGGCATTGATACCTCTTCCGGCGCTGCCGCGGCCCGTGAGGCGCGGCGGAAGGTCGGATTGGTATTCCAATATCCGGAAGAACAGATATTTGCTGAGACGGTGGCGGAGGAGATCGCCTTCGCGCCGCGGAACTGGGG
>CAKSWL010000153.1 GCA_934511335.1 uncultured Cloacibacillus sp.
CTATAGGCAGGTGGCGGCGGAGCACGGCCGCCGCAATCTCTTCATCTCGCCCTACAGCGTCACCTCGGCGCTTGCGATGACCTACGCCGGCGCGCGCGGCGTCACGGAACAGCAGATGGAGAGAGTGCTATCGCTCTCGCCGGACATCCACAAAAATATGGGCGCCCTCATCAACGAGATAAACTCGGTCCCGCAGGACGTCGCCCAAGTAAGCACGGCAAACGCCGTCTGGCCGGCGAAGCAGGAGAAGATCCTGCCCGAGTACATACAGACTGTCCGCGATTATTACAACGCGGAACTCATCCCCCTCAATTACAAAAGCAGCCCCGAAACGGCGCGCAAAACGATAAATAAATGGGTGGAAAAACAGACCCAGCAGCGGATAAAGGACATCGTCGGCCCCGGTGTGCTAAGCAAAGAGACGCTGATGGTGCTGACGAACGCCGTATACTTCAAATCGTCATGGCTTGAGGAGTTTCAGTCGGTCAACACCGTGCCGCGCCCCTTCTGGACCAGCCCCGAGAAATCCGTCAAGGTCCTCACGATGAGCCGCACGGGAGAAGAGATAGACTACGCCAAACTCAGCGACGCGGAGATCGTGGAGCTGCCGTACAAGGGCGGACATTTTTCAATGCTGGTGCTGCTTCCCGACAAAAAATCCGATATCGAGACACTGGAAAAATCGCTGAGCGCCGAGCAGCTGATAAAATGGACCGCCGCGATGACCCCGCAGAAGGTCAAGATATACTTGCCGAAATTCAAGCAGGAGAATGATTACGACCTGGCGCAGACTCTGGCGAAGATGGGCATGCCCTCGGCATTCAACCCGAACTCCGCCGACTTTTCCGGGATGACCGGACTTGACGACATTTATATAAGCAACATCATACATAAGACCTTCGTCGAAGTAGCGGAAGAGGGCACGGAGGCCGCGGCCGCGGCCGCGGTCATCATGATGCGCGCCTCGCTGCCCGCCCCCAACGACGACGCGGTGGTCTTCCGCGCCGAGCGGCCCTTCATTTACCTCATCAGGGACTACACGACGGGGGCGATCCTCTTCATCGGCCGCTACACAAGGCCATAAGACGCCGGGCCCCTCGCCCCGGCGTCGCCTTGCACCGCCCGCAGACGGGCCGTGAAATATCAAAAAAGACGACCGTCCAGCTCTCAACGGTGCGGCGGACGACTGGTTTTCAAAAAGCAAAGGCCGCCTATGGATCAAGGAAGTTTCATTCTTCTTCCTCATCCTCCGTTTGGACGAAATCCTCTTCGCCCGAGACCGGGAGCTGCTGGACGTTTTTCAGCGCGCGGTTTATCATTCTGGTGCGGGTGCCGGCTCTGTCAAGTTCTTTTCCTGCGTCGTCGATCTTTTTTCTGGTCCGCTCGAGAACGCCGCCAAATTTTTCAAACTCGCTCTTTACCTTCCCAAGGAGCACCCAGACCTCGCTTGAACGTTTTTCGATCGCGAGGGTGCGAAAGCCCATTTGCAGGCTGTTGAGCAGCGCGCAGATGGTGGTCGGCCCCGCGGCGACGACGCGGAAATCGCGCGAGAGCTGTTCGCAGAGGCCGTCGATGCGCAGCACCTCGGCGTAGAGCCCTTCGACCGGCAGATAGAGGATGCCGAAATCTGTCGTGAAGGGCGGCTCGACGTACTTGTCGCGTATCGCCTTCGCCTCTTCGAGTACGCGAAGGCGCAGCGCCTTCTGCTGTTCCGCTATCTGCGGGAGGTCGCCCTTCTCTGAGGCGGAGACGAGGCGCTGGTAGTCCTCTAAAGGAAACTTTGAATCTATCGGCAGCCAGACTTTGCCGCTCTCTTCGTCGGCGCCGGGCAGGATCACGGCAAATTCCACGCGCTCGCTCTGATTGGGGCGGGTGGCGACGTTTTCGGCGTATTGTTCCCTTGTGAGAAGCTGTTCGAGCAGGGTCCGCAGCTGCATCTCGCCCCAGGTGCCGCGCACTTTGACGTTTGTCAGCACCCTTTTCAGGTCGCCGACGTCTGAGGTAAGGGCGCGCATCTCCCCGAGGCCTTTGTGTACCTGTTCCAGCCGCTCGGAGACGTTGGTGAAGGCCTCGCCAAGCCGCTTTTCAAGCGTCGAATGGAGCTGCTCGTCAACGGTGGCGCGCATTTTTTCCAGTTTTTCTTCGTTGCTTTTGTGCAGCTCGCGCAGCCGTTCTTCGACTGCGGCGCGCACCGCTTCGAGCTTTTCCTCGTTGAGGCGGCTGATGTTCGTCAGCTGGTTCGAGAAGACCGCGAGGCTTTCGGCCTGCCGCCCGCCGATCTCTTTGATGCGCGTCGCCTGTGTCTCCCCAAGGTTCGTCAGCTGCGCGGAGAAGCTTTGAAAGCTTTCTCGCTGGAGGTCGCCGATCTCTTTGATGCGTTTGGCCTGCGCGTCGCCAAAGGAACCGATCCCGCGCGCCTGTTCGGCCCGCGCTTCGGCCGCCGCTTCGCGCTGCTCTTTGCGCATCGCGCTGAGGCCGGCATTCAGCCGCTCTTCCGTATCGTCAAGCCGCGCCTCCATCTTTTGCAGCCGCGTGAGCAGCTCCCTCGCCGTCTGTTCCATCGCGCCCGCGCTTTCGCGGAACCTGGACAGCGACATCACGATATATATGCCCGCTAAAACCGCCAAGGCCCCTATTCCAACCAATACCGGCATCGTCAACACGCACCTTCCGTTTTTCTGCAGCTATTATAAACTATTTCAACGCCGTCCTTCCGTTTGCGTAAGCAAACCTTTTAGACCTCTATAGAGGACGGCTAGTGCCGGATGCGTCAACCGGCCGACGCCGGCCTTTCGTTTGCGCAAGCAAACCTTTTAGACTTCAATCGGCCAGGGTCAGGAACCCCTCACGGATCGCATACTTCGTGAGCTCGGCCATGCTCTCGCAGCCGAGTTTATCCATGATACGGCGGCGATGGGTGTCGACGGTGTTTTTGCTGATGGAGAGGGCGTCGGCTATCTGCTTGCCGTTGCGCCCTTTGACGAGGAGCTGCAGGACCTCCATCTCACGTTCCGAGAGCGGGTTGGCGCTGTGAGTGTCGTCGTTGGCCAACAGCCGCAGGTAGTCCCCTACAAGCACCGTACAGGCCTTCGGAGCGAGGTAGATATCGCCGCGGCTCACCGTGCGGATGGCGTCCAGCACAAATTCCGGCGAACTTTCTTTCAGGACATAGCCCCTCGCCCCGGCCTTCAGGCTTTCGGCGATGAACCTTCGGTCGCTGTGCATGGAGATGACGATCACGGCAATCCCCGGCAGCGACTCGCAGATCTTTCCCGTCGCGGCGATTCCGTTCATATTGGGCATCGTCACATCCATCAGGACGACGTCGGGTTTAAGGCGAAGCACCGCCTCGACGGCCTCCGCGCCGTCGGCGGCCGAGCCGGAGACTTCAATATCGCTCTCGCGGCTCAGGAGGCTCTTCAAGCCTTCGCGAAAGAGTTCGTGATCGTCGGCAAGAAATATTCTTATCACAGGGACAACTCTCCTTTCTCTCCCGCGCCGCCGCTCTTCAGTTTAAGCGGCGCGAGCAGCGATATGGTCGTGCCGGATTTATTGGAGACAATCTGCAGGTCCCCGCCGATATGCAGGAGGCGCTCATGTATACTGAACAGTCCGAGGCCGGATTTATTGGCATGTACCGGCCTGAAGTTTTTTCTCATGCCGACCCCGTCGTCCTCTATCACCACCTGTATCTTGTTCGGGCCTCTGTTGACGCTGATGTGCACGGACGAAGCCTTCGCGTGCTTGATGACGTTTACCAGCAGCTCACGGGACATGCGGTAGAGGATTATACACACGGCGTCGTCGGCGGAATACTCCTTCAAGTCTCCTCTGGTGGATACGTTCCATTTTATCCCTCTCGGCGACAACAAATTATCCGCGAGCGCTTCAAGGGCCGGCGTGATCCCCACCTCGAGAAGTATCGGCGGGCTCAGCTCAAAGATGAGCTGCCGGCTCTCCACGATCATGCGTTCCACGGAGCCGATAGAATTTTTCAGTATCTCTTCCGCCTCTTTAGGACGCTCATAGTTTTCTTTCAGTTTGCGCAGGTCAAGCAGCAGCGAGAGCAGAGAATGGCCGATGCTGTCATGCAGGTCGGTCGCTATTTCGCGGCGCGTCGTCTCTTCGCTGATCGTCAGTTTGGTGGCGAGCTCGCGCAGCCTTGAGCGGTATTCGAGGAGTTTCTTTTGTTTTTCTTTAAGTTGTTCCTCTGATTTTTTCAGCTCCGTCCGGTCAAGAAAGATCGTGGTAACCTTGTCGCTCGCCAGCGGAAAGGCGATCGCTTCCAGATATTTGCCGATGTAGGCGCTTTCGCTCTCGCAGCGAACGGCGCGCTTCTCCGTCGCGCAGCGTTCGATGATCTCCGACCAGCACGGCTCAACGGACGGCCATACTTCGCGGAAGGTCTTTCCCACAACGTCTTCGCGGCGGACTCGGTTTACCTCTTCATAGGCGCTGTTGACATCTATATAGCGAACCGCATCCGCCCCGCGTTCTCCGATGTCCGGTTCTATTTTGTAGAGCGCGATCGGGTTGAATGTCTGCTCAAAGAAAATTTCCTCAAAAAAATTATTTTTCACCATATCTCTACCGTCCGTCGACATTATTATTATACCTCAAATAAAAGGCCGGCATTAATCTTGCCCGGGAGAAACAACAAAAGCCGCCGCTATCCGACGACAGCGGCGGCTGGAACAAAGAGCTGGATCAGTTAAACCGGGGGCTTTTGAGAATACTCGCCGCGTATGCCTTTGACGGCCGCCGCTTTGCTTGATCATCTCCTCTATCTTTTTTCGGACCTTAAGCGTCCGGCCTGACAATGTGCAGGCTCTTATCGCAGAACCAGTCATATACGGTAGCCTCCGGCACACTCTGCCGGCGCAGGCGTTCGACGCTGGTGCCGATGATAAAGAGCGGGTTTGCCGGTTCGATCAGGTTTTTACCGTCAAGAGAATAGCGCCGATAGACCGAGCCCAGCTCCTCCTCCGTATCGGCCGCCAGCACGAGCATCGTCCAGTTTTCCTGTTCATGCGAGTCGATATCGGCGTATCCAGGGATATAGACGCGGCGCTGCCCCAGCATGAAAAGGTGCAGATAACCAATGGCGTCGTATATCTCCTCGGGACTTTTGTCCGAGGTCCGCAGGAAGAAGAGGCGGTCGGCGTCCTTCATGTAGAAGATATCCTCCGGCAGGTGAGGCGTTTTGCGGTACAGCTCAAAATCATAACGGCTTCTGAGGATCAGGTTAAAGCGCTGGATGCAAAATTCCGCGCCGCTTTCCCCCGCCCACTTCCACATGGCGGCGTCTCCGGGAACGGCGCTCCGCCTCGCGGCGACGCCCCATTGAGGGAAACGTTCCAGAAAATTTTTCACCAGTGGATGCTCAGGCCACAGATACCGCACGCGCCCCTTCTCCTCTTTCCACAGCTCGTTACGAGAAAGTTTGGGAAAGACCGGCAGACTTTCGTTTACCGAGTATTCTTTTACCCCGAACTGTCCGATAAAGGCGCGCTCCATGAGAAGGTAAAGCCTGTTGTTCCAAAGCGCCCCGGCGGGATCGAACGGCTTGATCGGATAGGAGGGAAGGTACTGCTCTTGCGCATATTCCAGCCGTTTTGCGTCGCCTTTGGGCGTCAAGATATACCCGCCGCCCGCCGTCTCAAGCAGGCCGCCGTCCGCCAGTCTGCTGAGGGCCGCGGGGTCCTCCCCGACCAGCGTAAAGGTCTCCTCGTCCCAGCAGGGATA
>CAKSWL010000154.1 GCA_934511335.1 uncultured Cloacibacillus sp.
ATTTTATATAGTCTGCTTTACCTTTTCTCCCCTGGAGGCACGTGGGGCCTCGGCGCTTCCATCGTGCCAGTCTGTTTTTTAGCCACAGTCTGTCTTTTCAGAAGAAAGTTCTCTTTTGAGAGGGGGTTGAAGATATTCCTCCTACTTTTTTCCATAGGAATATTTACCCCGGCATTTACTTATGTCTTCACCCTTGGAAGCGGCGCTACCAGCGACAGGCGTTGGTCTTTTCTTTTTCCTTTTATCTTTGCTTATATTCTTGTTTTGATGTTCCACCGCTTAGCCGAGTGGGAAGAAAAAGATGAGAAGGTCTGCCTGGTCGCTGTATTAGCCTACGGCCTTTCCGTTTTGCTGTTGCACATATTTAAATTGCGCGGCATAGACAAATACATACTCTTTTCGCTCTTTGCGATCTTCTTGACGATACTATCGCTTTGGTATGCAAATAGGCATTGGAATGCAGCTCAAAGAAAAGTTCTTCTTACCTCAATAATCCTCCTATCCTCTTTGGCAAATGTTTATTTTTTGTACTACACCCGTCCCGTAAGCCTTAAAGACACCTTTGGCCCGGCCAGGGCGGCATATGTCCTTCATAAAAAAGCGCTTTCGCCCTCTCTTTTCATTGCTCGAACGGAAGCCCCTGGCGATTCCGCCTTTTTCAGAATCGACACGACAGACGCAACGGCTCAGGAATGGAAATTCAGTCTGCTTATTAGACAGCATGATATTAGAGGCTACGGGAGCCTGGCGACAAAATATCCCAAGTACCTCCTTGATCTGGAAAATCGCGACGCGCTTTTTCTTTGGTTGGCGCGAGGCTGCGACGGAATAGCCTCCTTGGAATCTCTTTTCAGCGTAAAATATTTTGTGGCAGAAATTGACAGAGAGTCGTATGCTCCCTATGGCTTTACAAAAATAAAAAGCAGCGACGACTATTCTCTCTTTAAAAACGATTATTTTTTACCCTTGGGCTATACCTATGACAGCTATATAACACAAACGGAATACGAGGGCTATTCTGCGCTTGAAAGACTCGAAGCGCAGCTGCAGGCGGTGTCGCTTGAAAAGGCGCCTTCGTGGTCTCGTCAGGATAAAAACCTTAAGTTCAGCTGTACAACTATTCCGTGCAAAATATCTGCAGCAGAGGGACTGAAATGGGACGGCGGGAGCGTAAAGGTTAATAGAAATGGCGCCGGAATCGATATTTCATTTAAACCTCTTCCCAACGCGGAGATATACCTTCGTCTGCAAGGGTTGAATGTATACGATTCCAGACAGGCTCCTGTTTTTTTCGCCTTGCCGGTTTTGAGCTCGCAGTTAAGAAAGGTCATTTATCTTGCTAAGAATAATGATTCGAGATATCACGGCGGGGAAAATTTCCTGATCAGACTCGGCTCGTACAGCAACTCGTCCGAGGTCAGCTGCAAAATCGCCTGGCCTTTCAAAGGTACCTTCAAACTCGACGACATCCAGCTCTACGCTCAGCCGATGGACAACTACCCGGCACAGATAAACAAGCTGCGGGAGGATGTGCTGGAAAATATTTATGTCGGCAACGATAGAGTCTCCGGCACGATAAGCCTGAAGAAAAACAAAATCCTCTGCCTCTCGATCCCCTACAGCAAAGGCTGGCACGCAAAGGTGGACGGCAAGAAAGCAGAGCTCTTGAAGGCGAACTCGCTATTTATGGCGCTGCCTCTTGAGGCGGGCGACCATAAGATAGAGCTGGAGTACCGCGTCCCGGGCTTCCGTCTCGGGCTCTGCTTCTTCGCGCTGGGACTTTTGCTTCTGCTGGGAATCTTCCTCTACGACAGAAAGAGGAGGGTTTCCCCGCAGAAAAAAAACTTCGCGGCGGCAGACTGAATGTCGACGGGATAAAGAGATATCGGCTCCCGAAAGATGTCTATCGTTAGAAAAGAGAGATTCAAGTTACGGTAAAGCATACGCGAGAGTAATTCCTGCAAGATTGGGCGGAGGATGGATCGGATAAAATAGAGCTTGCATGTAAATCAGCAAAGTATTCAGCCGGGCGAACTAAGGGGTAGCACAAGAGATTTACATGCCGGCACAAAACACTAGGGGCTCCCGACGGCTCTTCGCGGGAATCTCCAGTGGGCCCCGCCTGTCTATTCCGCAAGGCGGGGGAAGTTTTTTTGCTTTTGCGCTCTTTTTATATCAGCTTCCTTGGCCGGCCCACCGGTTTTTTCTTTTCTCCCGTCAGTATTTCCCCCGCTAATATCGCGGCGTGTTCGTAGAAGGGCGCCAAGGTCTGGCGAAAGGGGTGTTCGCCGCGCCAGAAGGGAAAGTCGTTCATCACGTCGAGGGCGGCGGCGCGGCGCTGTCTCTCCGGCTCGCCGCGTTCAAAGGCGAACTCTCCGCCGCGGAACCAGTTTTCGTCTGCGGGCGGCCTTTCTTCGCACATCGCGGGATTTTTTTCATCCGGCGCTTCGGCCCCGCCTAGGAGCTCTCCGTCCGGCTCCCATTCGTAATCCGCACCGGACTCTCCCGCCGGTTCCCCTTCCTGCGCGCTCTCGAGGGTCAGCAGGTTTATCAGCGATTCTTTGTCGAGGCCGCGCAGTTTGAGCAGCAAAAAGGGGTCGTCTTCAAGCTCCTCTCCAAGTATCAGGAGCACCGCGATGATGTGCTTGCAGGGCGAGGCGTCGTCAGGGCAGGTGCATTTGAAGCGGCGCAGCGCCTCTCTCGACGGAAAGAGCGGCGTCCCCGCCTCCTTGAATATCGTCTCTATCTCTTCGGGCATCTCCCCCGCAAGCAGTTTTGCGGCAAAGGCGGCGTTTTCGCGGAAGCGGAAGAGGATCAGCTCGCGCGCCTCCGGCGAGAGGGTCTCGAAGCCGAAGCGTATCTGGTAGGGCGTTTTGCGCGACCCCTGCACGAAGGCCGTCACCAGCCCGGATTCTATCTGGATGTTGACGACCTGTCCCTTGCGGGCGTAGCTTTTGCCGCGTGCAAGGCGCCCTGAGTCGATGCAGTTTTCCATTATCTCGACCCAGCGGCGCGACCACCAGTTTGAACCATAGGCATGGCCGCGCGCGGTGCGTGATTTGATCCCGCATTTTGTTTCACGGGGTTTTTTATATTTGAAGAATTTTTCTTCGCGTTCAAATGAAGACATCATAGGCTGTCCACCGCCTCCCTTTCAAGCGAGAAGAGCTCGTGCAGGTCGCTGTCGCTGAGCTCGGAAAGCCAGCTTTCTCCCGTGCCGACAAGCATCTCGGCCAGCTCCCGCTTCGCCGTGATGAGCGATTCGATTTTTTCTTCCAGCGTGCCGCGGCAGCAGAAGTAGTGCACCTGTACGTTGTTCCTCTGTCCGATGCGGTAGGCGCGGTCGACGGCCTGCTGTTCGACGGCGGGGTTCCACCAGCGGTCGAACATGACGACATGGTTTGCGCGCGTCAGGTTCAGCCCCGTGCCGCCGGCTTTGAGGGAGAGGACGAAAAAGGGCGGCCCCTCTTCCTCCTCCTGGAAGCGGCGCACCATCTCGTCGCGCTTTTCGCGCGGTACGCCGCCGTGCAGGAAGAGCACTTCGCGCCCGAATGTCTCCTGGATAAATTTTTTGAGCAGTTCGCCCATCTCGGCGTACTGCGTAAAGATGAGCGCGCGGTCTCCCGAGGAGAGCATCTCTTCCGCGATCTCCGCGAGCCGCGCCAGTTTTCCCGAACGGTTGTCGATCTCTGATTTATCTTTTAGGTAGAGCAGCGGATGATCGCAGATCTGTTTCAGCGCCGTGATAGCGCCGAGCACCATCCCCTTGCGTTTTATTCCCTCCGCGCCCTCCAGCTCGCGTTCAAGCGACGTCGTCACGGCGCTGTAGAGCGTCGCCTGTTCGCGCGACAGGGGACAGAATTCCCGGCTCTCTATCTTTTCGGGAAGGTCGCTGATTATCTCTTTGTCTGTTTTGAGGCGGCGCAGGACGAAGGGGGCCGTCATGCGCCGCACCCTGTCCATCGCCTTTTTCTCTCCCGCCTGGACGGGGCGCAGGATCTCCCGCGAGAAGCGTGCGCGGTTCGGCATGAGGCCGGGCATGAGAAATTCCATGATCGACCACATGTCGCCTACGTGGTTTTCCACGGGCGTGCCGGTGAGCGCGATATGCCAGTCGGCGCGGACGGCGCGCGCGGCGCGCGACTGGCAGGTGTCGGGGTTTTTTATGTTATGGGCCTCGTCGAGGATTATCCCGGCCCATTCTATTTTGGTAAAGAGGGCGCTGTCGCGGTAAAGCAGCGCGTATGAAGATACCACCAGCGTTTCGGCGAGCGCCTCGTCGGTAAAGATATTCTTTTTGTTGCGTTTTAGGCCGTGGTGGATGAGGGTTTTCATGCCGGGAACGAAGCGTTCCGTCTCACGCCGCCAGTTCTCCATCACGGAGGTGGGGCAGATGAGCAGTATGGGGCGCTTTTCACCTAACAGCCGCAGATTTTTAATCAGGGCGAGAGTCTGGACGGTCTTGCCCAGCCCCATGTCGTCGGCGAGGCAGGCCCCCATGCCGAGCCGCACGAGCCGCGTGAGCCAGGCGAGCCCCTTGGCCTGATAGGGGCGCAGCCGTCCCGCAAAGCCGGCGGGAGCCGCCATCTCCTCCAGCGGTTCCGCGCCGAAAAGCAGCGAGCGGACGTTGGCGAGCCACGGCGAACCCGTCACCTCCGAAAGCGGCGCGTCCAGATGCTCCTGCCGCAGAGACGACAAAAGCGCCTCTTTACGTTCTATTTTGTCGGGAAGTTTTTTCAGCGCCGCCGTTATCTTTTCCACCTCGTCGCGGTATAGGATGACCCAGCGGCCGCGAATATTGACGAGCGGCGTCTTGAGCTCGGTCAGCATTGAGAGTTCTTCCGCGGTGAGGGCGTCGTCGCCCAGCGCCACCGACCAATCCACGTCAAGCATATCGGAGAGGTGCATCCGGCCCCCAGGCGTGAAGGCGTTCCGGTCGTGGAGGTTTGCGCGCACCGAAAGGCGCGGGCGGTCTGATATCTCTCCCCACGACGAGGGGAATTGTACCTGAATGCCCTGATCTATTATCGATGGCAGGTGGTTCTGTAAAAAATCGAAGAGGTTATCCAGTGAAAGCGGGCACTCGCATGGATAGGGCACTTCGAGGCTGGCGGCGATATAGGGCACGCGCGTCGCGAGATGGCCCAGTATTTGCAGCATGTAGCGGCGCGGGTTCGTCTGCGTGTGCTCGAACCAGCCGCGTTCGGCCTCTGTAGGGCTCCACACGCGCTCCGCCGGTATTATCAGGCTCGGGTCCTGCGTTGACTGAAGGTGCCATGAAAGCGTCCAGCTCTTTTCGTCCGCAAAGAGCGGTTCCTCGAGGCGCATGAAGAGACGCCACGGCTGCGCGGTGACCGCCTTCAGCGAATCGGCCCAGGCGCGGATCTGCGGATAGAGAGAGGCCATCTCCTCATTCCATTTTACAAGCGGCGCCTTCTGCCAGATCAGCGAGCGCAGCCATATTTCATGAGGGTTGCCGGCGTTGACCCGGCGTCCGCGGTCCGATACCACGAGCTGCGAGGAGCGGACGAGTATGTCGGTCATACATTCAAGCAGCAGCATCGCCCCGACGCCCTTCGGGCGCGGCTCGGGCGCGCCGTTCGCCGAGAAGGCGCAGAGTACCGGCGGCATCGCCGCCGCGAAGGAGGAAAATTCGTCATGGTATTTGGCGAGGATTATCGGCCGCCATTGAGAGACGAAGCTGTCGCCGCGCGGCTCCATATCGGGGATATAG
>CAKSWL010000155.1 GCA_934511335.1 uncultured Cloacibacillus sp.
TTAAAGGAGGCGGTGAGCACATTTTTAGATCTTGAAAGGTGTTCGTCAGTAATAATGAAGCTGGAATGGTTGGGGCTCTTCGAAGAAAAACCGGTCCCCCTCGGCAGCGGCACCATGAACCAGTTCGTTGAATGCCTGTATAATGACAAATTAGCCTTTGCCCCCGGGGAGCAGGATGTTTCTGTGATGGAGCACCGTTATGTGATCGAATATCCTAACAATAAGAGGGCGCTGCGCCGTTCGACTCTCATCGACTATGGCATTCCAAACGGAGATTTTTCCGTGGCACGCCTTACCGGCCTTCCTCCAGCAATGGGAGCCCAGTTGATCCTTGAAGGGAAGATCAATAAGAGGGGCGTAATCACGCCGACAATGCCAGAAGTCTATGAACCGGAGCTCGACGCCCTTGAAAAGATGGGCATCGCCTTTAAGGAGAGCGAGACTGAGCTGTAATGTAAAAAATAACAAATCAAAGCGACCGAAGTCCGGCTCCGGAAATCTCAAGGAGCCGGACTTTTTGGCACTCCGCTTAAGATATTCAACATATATTTCGCATAGAATGCGGCTATTCCAAGCCAGCATTTGGGGATAGAAACGCATTTTCGGCTAACTGCCTGAACCACGGACATGTCGGTTTTTAACGCTTTCCCTAATGTATGATTACCTTTTTATTTAGCCTGTTCCAGTATCACGCACAGCTATTGCAGGCGCTTATCTAAAAGAGTAAGTGCGGCCGCGTCTACATGTGCTGGCGGCGTCGGGTAAAATTAATTCCCAACGCTATCCCCCGCGCGGCGCCTTTTGCTATAATGTTCGCGGAGATCCTTTTTGAGTCGCAGTATGTGCTATGTAAGCCCGATATTGGCGCGGGCTTGGGGATGTTTTCGCATCGGACGCGGACAACCGGCACGAGACAAGTCCCGCACAGGCGAAGCCGCGCGGAAAAAATCGTTTAAAGGAGCAGGTCATGGAGAATATATGCGATTTATTGAATGAACAGTTTTTGAACAGCGTCGGAAATATCGCCCGGGTCATGTCCGCCGACGGAAAAGTAGCGGACTATATTCCGGAACTCTCGCTAATGTCAGCGGAACTTTTCTCTCTTAGCTGCCAGGGCGTCGATTCTTCGCTGATTGAGACCGGCGACAGGGAGCAGCTCTTCACGATGCAGTCTATCTCGAAGATCTTAGCCCTTTCTTTCGCTATTGAGAATTTCGGCAGGGAAAATGTCTTCCGCCACGTCGGCATGGAGGCGAGCGCCGATTCTTTCAACTCTCTCATGCGTATCGAGATGACCGCTTCGAAGCCCTCGAATCCTTTCATGAACGCGGGAGCGATCGCCGTCTGCTCGCTCATTTACAAGGCATACAAAGAGGAATCCGCCAAAAGGCTCGTCTCCTTTATGGAGAGCGTCACGGGGCGGAATAACGGTTTTGACGAACGGGTATTTTTCTCGGAAAAACGCAGCGCCGACCGCAACCGCGCGCTCGCCTTTTTTATGAAGAGTATGGGGCTGCTGCATGGAGACGTCGAGGCGATTCTTGATTTCTATTTTAATCTTTGCAGCCTGCGCTGCACAAGCGGCGACCTCGCGAGGATCGGCGCCATGATCGCCTCCGGCGGCAGATCTGTCATATCAGGGGAAAAAGTCCTTGAAAAAGAAACCGTCTTCACCCTGCTCGGCCTCATGAGCACCTGCGGCCTTTACAATGAATCAGGAGAGTTCTCGGTGCGCGTCGGCCTCCCCGGGAAGAGCGGCGTCTCCGGCGGCATCCTCGTCGCCGTCCCCGGCAGGATGGGCATCGGCGTATTTTCACCGGCCTTGAACGCCAAGGGCAATTCTGTCGCGGGGATCAAGGCGCTAGAGCTGCTCTCCGAAAAACTTGACCTGCGCGGCCTCGGCCAATAGGCGGAGCGCTCGCCGTGCGCTGAGAAAACTCCCCGAGGGGGACGAGGGGTTTTATACGCTTCAAGGCCCTGCTGCGCGAAGTTGGTCTCGCGGGCATTTCGGCGTTTTCTTGAGGATAAAGAGGGGAGGCCCCGCGGGAGCTCCCCTCTTTATCTTTACTCTTTAACCGCGAGGTGAATATTATCGCCTCTTTTGCTCTTTGCCCCAAGAGTCTTTCAGCGACACCGTGAGGTTGAAGACCGGCCTTTCCGGCGTGGTGGCCGTGTCGGCGCAGAAGTAGCCGTGACGCAGGAATTGAAACTTGTCGAGCGGCGCGGCCCGCGCAAGCGCCGGTTCGACGAGCGCCTCTTCCATGACGACGAGCGACTGCGGGTCGAGATAGTCTTTGTAGTCTTTGCCCTCTTCCATATCGTTCATGTTACGGAGGGTGAAGAGGCGCCCGTAGAGGTTGATCTTCGCCTTGACGGCGTCGCCGGCCCACACCCAGTGAAGGGTGCCCTTTATCTTGCGCCCATCGGGAGCGTCGCCGCCGCGGCTGTCCATATCGACCGAACAGCGCAGCTCCGTTACGTTGCCGCCGGCGTCCTTTATCACTTCGCTGCATCTGATGATGTAGGCGTGCTTGAGGCGCACCTCTTTGCCAGGCGACAGGCGGAAGAAGCCTTTTACAGGCTCTTCCATGAAATCGCCGCGCTCGATGTAAAGCTCTCTGCCGATCTTCACAGTCCGGCTGCCGGCCCCGGCATCCTCGGGGTTATTTTCGGCGGGAAGCTCGTCGACAAAGCCCTCGGGCCAGTTTTCAAGCACCACCTTAAGCGGATTGAGCACCGCCATGCCGCGAAGCGCCGTCTTGTTAAGCTCCTCGCGCAGGCAGTGCTGTAAAAGCTCGACCTCCACCATGCTGTCGGCCTTCGCGACGCCGATCTCGCGGCAGAAGCGGCGGATGGCGGCGGCGGTGTAGCCGCGGCGGCGGAAGCCGCAGATGGTGGGCATCCGGGGGTCGTCCCAGCCGTCGACGATGCCGAGCGAGACCAGCTCTAGCAGTTTGCGTTTGCTCATCACCGTATAGGTGAGGTTGAGGCGCGCAAATTCATACTGGCGCGGCACATGCGGCACGTCGACATTCGCGATGAACCAGTCGTAGAGCGGCCGGTGATCCTGAAATTCAAGGGTGCATATCGAATGGGTGACGCCCTCGATGGCGTCCTCGTAGCCGTGGGCGAAGTCGTACATCGGGTAGACGCACCATTTGGCTCCCGTGCGGTGATGCTCGCGTTTTAAGATGCGGTAGATGACGGGGTCGCGCAGGTTTAGGTTGCTGCTCGCCATATCGATCTTCGCGCGCAGGACGCGGCTGCCCTCCTCAAACTCGCCCGCCGTCATCCGCGCGAAGAGGTCAAGGTTTTCCTCAACGCCGCGTTCGCGATAGGGAGAGTCGACGCCGGGCTTTGTCAGCGTGCCGCGGTTGGCGCGGATCTCTTCCGCGTTCTGATCATCGACGTAGGCTTTGCCAGCCCGGATTAGGGACAGGGCCCATTCGTAAAACTGCCCGAAATAGTCGGAGGCATAACATAGTTCGGCCCACTCAAAGCCGAGCCATTTGACATCAGCCATGATCGCGTCGACATATTCCGTATCCTCTTTCGCCGGGTTCGTGTCGTCAAAGCGCAGATTGCACCGGCCGCCAAACTGTTCGGCCATGCCGAAGTTAAGGCAGATGGATTTTGCATGTCCGATGTGGAGATAGCCGTTGGGCTCCGGGGGGAATCTTGTAATCACCTCTTTGACCGTTCCGTTTGCGAGATCCTTGGTGATGATCTCTTCAATAAAATTCTGGTTTTTGTTTTCTGAAGCCATTGGGCCGCCTCCAATTATTTATTAAAATTTTTCCAGATATAATTGCAAAATATCCTCCGGCTCTTCCGGAGAGGCCAGTAGTGAAAGATATGATAATGCAATCAGGAACTCAAGGGAATAGCTTCCCTGATTAAAAACGGAAAAGTTTTCTTTGGCGAGTTCCGCGATGCCGACGCCGCCGTAAAAGGCGGGATTCTTTTTGCCGCGGGCGCAGGAGCTCGCGGCGATGACGGCCGGCCTCCGCCTCTCGTCTGGAAACGCCTGCGCCAGCTGCCGGCGCAGGCGCTGCGGCATGTTTCCGGCGCCGTATCCGGCGATGATAAGTATCCGGCGGAAGACGAAGTGCGGCAGCGCCGCGGGATGCAGGACGACGAGTTCCATATTTTCGGCAGCCCGGCGCCAGTCCGCCTCTTTAGGGGCAAGGGTGCGGCAGAGCTCATTCAGCGGCAGCGTTCCGTCCCCGGTGGAGACATAGGCGGAGAGCGACTCGGCATCCTCTTTGTGGACGAAGGGCCCCAGGTAATCATTCCCGTCAAAATGGATAAAGACGCCTCCTTCCCGGGCACAGAGAAGCCGGGCGGCGCCGCAGAGGTTCGCCTCGCCGTCGAAGTCCGGAGCCTCGGGCGTTCGCTGGCTGCCGGTGAGCACCACGGCGGTCCCGGGGTCGGCCGTCAGCGAAAGCCAGGCGGCGGTATAGGCCATCGTATCGGTGCCATGGATCACAAGGACCTTTTTCACGCCGCGCGCGGCCGCCTCGTTTATCCTTTTCGTCAGCAGCAGCCATTCTGCCGGAGAAATGTCGGAGCTGTCGCAGCCGGCCTCGCCGAAGACGAGGTCCACGCCGCAGGAATATCCTTTTTCCTGTAATAATTTTTCCGCCTTTTGAAGAATACCCAGCGCCGCTTCTGGATCCGGCGCCGCGCCGCCCCCGTGATCTACGGATACGATCGTGCCGCCGGTGGAAATTATCAGGGCCTCTTTCATCAGAACGCCGCCGCCTCCTGCGAGAGCAGGATCCCTTCATACCAGAGCAGCGTCATCGCGATCACCGTCAGGATCGGGACCAGACTTCCCCGAACGGGCTTGGGGATCTTGCTTTCGATAAATTCCACGGCTATCCAGCACACCGGCACCAGGAATAGCCGCGCGGACACCACCGCGAGCCAGAATACGATGAAGTTGAGCGCCTGACCGCGCCACGAGATTCCCAGCCCCTCGCTCAGCGTCGTGATCAGATCGGCGGGGAAAAGGATGTAAGTGACCAGCGATATCACGATGAAGGCTCTGAACGTCGACCATATCTGCAGCATCCCCCGCGGCGCCCCCTCAAATTCCGGCGATTCTCCCTGGCGGAAAAGGCCGCTTCCCGCCGCGATGCTCCGGTGAGGAATCTGGCTCAAAATCACAAAGACAAAGAGCAGGATGCCGCCTATCCCCCAGCCGGACATGGAGGCAAAGTCTCCCGCGATGGAAAATGAATTGAGGCTGAACGGGTCGCTGTCGAGGCCGTTCTTGGTGAAGAAGGAGGCCAGCGAAGCGCAGCAGGCCATCAGCGGCGCAAGCAGCCGCAGCATATTGCGCATCTCGCCGCGGGCGATCTCGTTGCCGGTATCAGTCCCCAGCGAATAGAGCGATATGAGCGCGAAAACTTCCGACAACAGCATGAAATGCACCAGCTGTATTAGGTCCGAGCCATTGTCGATTATTGGTATGAAGGTGCAGAAGGGCAGGCTCGCGCATACCGTCATCAACGAGGCGATCGCCAGAGAGGGGCAGTAAAGGGAGATATTGACGGCGGCGCTCCCAGGCAGGCCGATCTCCAGGCGGAAGAGGGCGCGCAGGCTCCTGACTATCGGCGCGCCTGAGCCTTCCCGCCGTTTTTTCAGAACGGAAAAGGCCAGCCGCAAGTATAGCTTCTCCGTCATTATCGCCGCGACGAGCGCAAAGCACATCAGC
>CAKSWL010000156.1 GCA_934511335.1 uncultured Cloacibacillus sp.
ATGAGGACGGTTTTCGTGAGGTTTTGGGCGCTGCCGAGGGCATGAAAGAGGACAAGGCCAGCTGGGTCAGCTTCTTTCAGTGGCTCCGCGGACGCGGCTTGGACGGCGTAAAACTCATCGTCGGCGACAAGTGCATGGGGATGCTGGAGGCCGTGGGCGAGGTGTTCCCCGAGGCCAAATACCAACGCTGCACGGTGCATTTCTACCGCAACGTTTTCTCCGTTGTGCCCAAATCCAAGGTCAAGATTGTAGCCAAAATGCTCAAGGCAATCCATGCTCAGGAGAGCAAGAAGGCCTCCCGAGAAAAGGCCAAAGCTGTGGCTGCTCAGCTGAAAGAAATGAAGCTGAAGGAGGCTGCCAAAAAGGTCGAGGACGGCATCGAGGAAACGCTGACCTACTGCGATTTTCCCAGCGAACACTGGACCCGCATCCGCACCAACAACGCGATCGAGCGGCTGAACCGGGAGATCCGCCGCAGGACCCGTGTGGTGGGCACATTCCCGGACGGCAACTCTGCTCTGATGCTGGTCTGTGCCCGGCTGCGCCATGTGGCGGGAACTCAGTGGGGCAACAAAAAGTACATGAATATGAAGCACTTGGAGGCGGTTCTGGATGACGCCTTCATTGCCGGTTGACTTCATTCAGCCAGAGTCTGCAAACTAATTTGCGCATAACTCTTGACGGTACCTAGAAGGGGAATGGGCTAGGTTGAACTTACAGAGTTTTTTCTCTCTCTCTGGCCCCGCCGTCGTCTATATGCAGCGGCCGCCATACTATTTTTGCAGAAGGGCGAAAGGGCCTGGATTTTTTCTTTTTCGATCACATGCAGGGGCGATCATGACGCCATCAGCTATAAACACGACGACCAGCCCACTATTCGCGAGGGGCCGACAGTTGAGCGGAAGGCGGCGGCGAATCCGGCGTTGCCCTGCCTTCGGCTATCCGCCGCTGTTTTCTAACAGCGCTTTTGCGTGTTCGAGCGCTTCTTTTGATTTTTCGTCGCCGGAGAGCATTCTGGCGATTTCGCGTTCGCGCGCCTCCCCCGCGACTTCCGCTATTTCGGTGTTCTCTCCCTCTCTTTTGACGACGAAATGCTGGTCGGCCATCGCCGCGATCGTCGCCTGGTGGGTGATGAGGATAGTGCGGCAGCGTTTGGCGAGCTGGCGGAGTTTGCAGCCGGCAAAGAGCGCCGTTTTGCCGCCGAGCCCCGCCTCCACTTCGTCGAAGACCAGTGTTCCGGGCAGTTTGTCGTCGCCTACGGAGAGCTGAAGGGCGATCAAGATGCGCGAAAGCTCGCCGCCGGAGGCATTTTTACCGACTGGCAGCGGCTTCTGGTCGGGCAGCGCGAGTGTGAAGATGGCGTTTTCCGCCCCCGTTGAACGGACGCGGTCTAGCGGTTCGATCTCAATGTTGAACGAGGCGTATTCCATGCCGAGGCCGCCGAGGTGTTCGTTGACCTTTGCGGCAAGCGTCTTCGCCGATTCTTTTCTCAGCGATCGCACCTCTATCGCGAGGCGTGCGGTCTCGCGGCGCAGAGACTGAGCTTTTTTCTCCAGCTCTTCAAGCTCTTTGAGGCTTGCTTTGAGCCATTCCAGCTCGCTTGCCGCCTCTTTCTCGTATGCGAGCAGCGCAGCGGCGGTGTCTATGCCTAAGGTGCGCTTTATTTTGCGCAGCAGGCCCATCTTTTTTTCCAGGCGCTCTTTCGCCTCTTCGGTCTCTTCTTCGGAGGCGCTTCTGCGGCAGGCTTCGACGATGAGGTTAGACAGCTCCTGCGCGCCGCTGAGGGTCTTTTCGATCGACTCATGCCAGCGGCCGTCTTCTCCCGCGGCGTATTCTTGGAGGCTTCCCGCAATCTTTTCCAGCTGGTCCAGGAGGCCGCCTTCGGCGTGGTTCATTTTTTCCGCGATGAGCCGCAGCGAGCGCCGGGAGGTTTCGTTTTTTTCGATTTCTCGCAGCTCTTTTTCCCATTCCGCTTCGCTTTCTGGCTTTAGCTCGAGGGCCTTTATCTGTCGGATGACGGAAGGGGCGCCGTCGAAGCGGGCCTCGCTCTCTTTGCGCCGTTTTTTGAGCGCGAAGATATCTTTTTCCGTCGTGAGCGCCGCAGAAAAGGCCGCTTCAAGTTCCGCGAGGCTCTTTTTGAGTTTTTCTCCGCCGCAGGAATCGACCAGTTCAAGTTGTTTCGGCGGGTCTAGCAGGCCGAGCTGCGCGAACTGGCTTTGGATGACGATGTTTGTCTCCATCGCGTGCGCCAGAATTGTGAGAGGCACGCTCTGCTCCTGCAGCGCGGCCTTTCCCTTGCCGCTGCGCGTGAAGGTGCGCCGCGCGATGAGCGTCTGCTCCTGCGGCTGGCATTTCTCGGAGATTCCCGGTATCGGCTCCGAGGTCATCACCGCGCGTACTTCGCAGGCCTCTTCTAAGGTGTGGATATGGTTGAGCTGCGCGCGCCGTCCGGCGATGAATTCCAGCGCACGGACGAGGCTGCTTTTTCCTGCGCCGCTTTCGCCGGTAATGACGATGAATTCGCCGCCGAAGCTGAGGGCCGCCTCTCGAATGCCGCCTACTCCGTGGATTTCAAGCTCTTCTATCAAGGCTAGTCTCCTCCGTCTCTGATGCCGTTGAAGCCCCAGCGCAGTTTTTCCCTGAGCAGGTCGTAGTAGCTGCGCCCGTTAAGCTGGATAGTCTGGACGTATATCTCGTTGTCGAGCATCACGTGCAGTTCATCGCCCGGCAGCAGCTCGTAACCTAGCTGTCCGTCCTGCGTCAGCATGAGGCTGCGGGTGTCGCCTTTGGGGATAACGATGATGTTGTCGGCGTCGCTTAAGATGACCGGCCTCGCGTAGAGGGTGTGGGCGCAGATGGGCGCCATGATCATGCAGGGGACGTGCGGCGGCACAATCGGCCCGCCGGCGGAGAGGGCGTAGGCGGTAGAGCCGGTCGGCGTCGAGAGGATGAGGCCGTCGGCGAGGAAGAGGGAGAGAGTCTCCTGCCCGACCTTTACCTCAAGGTCGATGACGCGCGCGAGGTTTCCTTTGGAGATGACGAGATCGTTGAGGGCGTGAAGCTCGTGCACGAGCCGGCCTCCGCGCCAGACCTGCCCTTTGAGGAGGCGGCGGCGCTGGAGGGTGTATTGCCCGTCGATGACGGCTTCGATGTCTTTTTCCGCCGAGTCGGGGCTGCCGATCGCGAGGAAGCCCAGCCGGCCTAAGTTGATCCCGTAAAGAGGCACGTCGGAGCCGAAGGCGTAGCGCGCGGCGCGCAGAAAGGTCCCGTCCCCGCCGAGGATGACGGCGAATGAGGCCTCTTTGCGCCAGGTATCGTCCGTGACGCCGGGCAGGGCGACCGCGGAGGCCTCGTGCGGCGGCAGCAGGAAACTTATCTCCCTTTCCTTGCCCCAGCGCCAGAGCCTCAACGCCATTTCGATCGCCTCCGGCTTCTGCGTGTTGAATAGCAGCCCTACCCGCTTGCTGATTTTTTCCATATAAAACACTCCTACCTAGGATGGGCGCAGCTGTTTTGGTGCGCCTCGCTCACGATTTTAGCAAAATCCGGCCGCACAGCGGCATGTTCGGCGTCTTTGCGCTTCAGCAGGAAGAGGAATTCGATGTTTCCCTCGGGGCCGCGTATCGGCGAATAGTCGGCCGCCTCCAATGAAAGGCCGGTCTTTTTTTCGATAAAGTCCGCCACTTCGCCTAGGATATCCCGGTGGAGCGCGGGGTCGGTGACGACGCCCTTACCCACTCTTTCGCGTCCCGCCTCAAACTGGGGTTTGACGAGGAGCGCCATCAGCCCCTCCTCTTTCAGCAGCTCTTCCATCTTGGGAAGCAGCAGCGTGACCGATATAAAGGAGGCGTCAGAGACGATGATGTCGGCTTTTTCGCCGCCTATCATCTCCAAAGTGAGATTTCGCGCATTGGTCCGCTCCAGCACCGCGACGCGGGGATCGCCGCGCAGCTTCCAGGCCAGCTGCCCATAGCCGACGTCGACGGCGTAGACCTTCGCCGCGCCGTTTGCGAGCAGCACTTCGGTGAAGCCGCCGGTGGAGGCGCCGATGTCGACGCAGCGTTTCCCCTCCGCCTCTATGGCGAAGCAGTCAAGCGCTTTGAGCAGCTTGTAGGCCCCGCGGCTCACCCATTCCCGTTCGCGGGCGTCTACTTCGACGTTCGCGCTGGACGGCACCAAAGAGGCGGGTTTGGTGACGGCGACGCCGCCCACCGTCACGCGCCCCTCCGCGATGTAGCTCTGCGCCGCGGTACGCGAGGCGGCGAGTTTTTTATCAGTAATCAATTTATCAAGACGTATCAGTTTTTGTTTCATTTTAAAGTACAGAGCCGCAGGATGTTTTCGACGGTGAGCCCGCATTCTTCCCACTGCTGGGCTCTGGAGGCGTGCGGTATGAAGCGGTCGGGGATGCCAGCCGCGGCTATTTTGACGCCGTACCCCCTTTCGTTTATGTACGAGGAGACCGCCTCTCCAACACCGCCTGCGAGGGTGTTTTCTTCCGCGGTGACGACCATAGAGTGCGTCGTCAGCAGTTCGTCCAGCCCCTCGAGATCAAGGGGTTTGATAAAGCGGAGGTCTGCCACCGTGGGGCGCTTGCCGGTAATTTTTTCGATCTCGTCTGAGCTCTTCATCATCAGCTCTACGGTGCTGCCGATTCCGATGAGGCAGATGTCCGTGCCGCGCGTCAACACTTCGAGCTGGCCCCACGGCGCGGGGCGGCGCGTCGTTCCAGGGGCGGCGACGCTTGCGGCCGCCTTTCCGCGCGGATAGCGCACCGCCAGCGGGATGGCGCGTTTTTTCCATTCGCGGACGAAGAATTCCAGATCGGCGGCGTCGCGCGGCGCAGCTAGCGTCATCTCCGGTATGGCGCGGAACCAGGCGGTGTCGAGTATCCCGTGGTGCGTCTCCCCATCTTCACCGACAAGTCCCGCGCGGTCTATTCCCAGCAGTACGGGCAGTTTAGGCAGGCATATATCATGCATTACCTGGTCCGCCGCGCGCTGGAGGAAGGTGGAATAGATGCAGACGACAGGGCGCATCCCTGCCGCCGCAAGCCCTGCGGCGTAGATGAGCGTGTGTTCTTCGGCAATGCCGGTGTCAAAGAAGCGCTGCGGGTATGCTTTGGCGAAGTTTTCCAGCTTGGTGCCGTCTTTCATCGCCGCGGTGCAGACCGTCACGCGCGGGTCTTCGTGGGCCGCCTCGCAGAGGATCTTCGCCATGGCCCCGCTCCAGCTCTCCGCCGTTCCCGCGGCCGCCTGCGACGCGGCGTCTATCTTCGTCTTGGGGCCGATACCGTGGAAGAACGAGGGGGCCGCCTCCGTCTGCGGACAGCCCTTCCCCTTTTGGGTCAGGACGTGGATCAGCAGAGGCTCGTCGTAATGGCGCGCGAGTCGGAAGACCTCCTCCATCTCGGCGATGTTGTGGCCGTTGAAGGGCCCCCAGTAGCTTATGTTGAGCTCCTCAAAGACGTTTGTCGGCAAGAGCAGCGATTTGAGCTTCATCTTTATCCGCGAGAGCGAGGAGTTGATGTTTTCCCCGTTCTTCATCTTTGTGCACTGGCTCTTTATGTAGTCCTTGAGCTTTTTGTAGGTCGGGTTGACGGCGAGTTTCGCAAGGTGCGAGGCCATGCCGCCGACGCGCGGGTTGATCGACATTTTGTTGTCGTTGAGGATGATGACGACCTTGGATTTGAGGCCTGCGAGGCAGTTCAG
>CAKSWL010000157.1 GCA_934511335.1 uncultured Cloacibacillus sp.
GAAGGCTATGGCGCGTTCCCAGCTCATTTTAGTCCGTACTGCTTGTATAGCGCTTCTATGCGCTCGTTTACGCCCTTTACCTCGCCTACGGCTTCGGCTGCGGCGGATGCCGGCACATCTATCACCTCGGCTATCTTACGTATCTGTTCGGGCATGAGTTTCGCTGCGTCCCATTTATGTCCGACGAGCAAATTCAGCTTATCGCAGGTCATATCGACCAGCAGCCCGAAGGCCGGACCGTCGAAGGGCTCCAGATACCACGGCAGACGCACCATATCGTCGAGGCGCTTCACCACATAGGCGCGTTTTTCCGCCCCTGTGCCGCCGGGGATAGCCCCCTCCGCCTCAATTACCAGCTGTAGGGCCCATACCTTCAGCGAGGCTATAGCGTTCGCAGCGAACCTTGCAAGCAATCCTTTGATTTTATTCATTTTTAGATCTCCTTTTTAAAGTAGTTTCGGGAGGATTATCCCCGTGATGAGCCCGCCGACGAAGAGGGCTCCGCCTGTGACGACGTCCAGCCGCGCCTGAGTTTTCTCGATCTCTGAGAGGCGGGTGAACAACTCCTTGTGCGAGGCGGTATTTTTTTCCTCAAACTTTTCCAGCTGCGCCGCCAGCTGTTCAAGAGATACTTCAATCGTTTCATCGTTCATTTGGATTCCCCCTTACATCAGCTGGAACAACGCCCAGCCCCAGAAAAGACAAAGGCCGGCTACCACGCCGGCCCAGACGATGATAAGCTTGACGTCTACCATACCGCTATTCCGCCGGCGGCGCGTATGTCCAGGCAATCGCCGCCACCGCCTCCGCCGTCGCGGCGGCTTTGATCAGATCGTCAAGCCGCTGCTGTTCGCCGATTACGGCCGCAGAAAGCGCGCCGTAGCTTGCAACGTTCGTTAGTATCTTTGTGGCCAGTATGCCAGTTTCCAACCCGCGCACCTGCGCGATAGCCGCCACAAACTGCGCCGCCTCTGTTTCACCGTCACCAGCCGAAATGTCCTTCGCGCCCTGTTCCTGCTTTGACCAGCTTTCGATCTCCGCCACTGTAAAATTGGCTTTGACCCGTGCCAAGATCGCGTCTCCCGCGCCCCAGATCTCGGCACGCTTGGCGGCTTTCAGTTCGTCGAGCGTCGGAGTCAGGTCGTTTTCCACGACCGCGCCGTCTACAATACGGTACTGATATTTGCCGTCGTCCGTCATCAGCGGCTTGTCGAAGTAGTTGCTCTGCGCGTGGTGGTACTTGTCGCCCTCGCCTTCATCTATCTGCGTCCAGCCGGCCGGCACGGGGTCGGGCAGGAAGGCTTCGGAATTCACGGAGATGATGTAGCCGTCATTGCCTGTTTTCACATATACCTTGTACATTTTTATCCCCCTTATAGTTCCGCGTTCAGGAACGTCGCGCGCTCGGCGTAGAGCAGGCAGTCGGTTTGCCCGTGCGACGGCGCGGAAACGCGCAGGAATACGTCTGGGTCGCGGCGCAGCACCTCTATGCCGCCTATCGATACAGCAGGAATACCCAGCGAAATGCTCCTAATCGACATTGCCGATACGTCTTCCACCGTCGGCAGCACGCGCATCCGCTGCGGCGTCGGGATATGGAACTGTAAAACGTCAGCCGTATAACTCTCTAGCCGGAAGCGCTGCGCGGCGGATATGGGAACGAGATAGCGCTGGCATATTATCTCCTGTTCGCCATAGTCGGCAACGTCGGTATCTTTCAGCGTGCCCACGCCGCCGATTTCAAGCTTCACGGAGGCGAGAGTCAGCGACACGTCGGCGTCGCTGCTGTTGCCGATGTGGAATTTCAGGTCGCCGCCGATGTCGGACGCCGAGGCTAATGTGACAGAGAATTTCTTTATGCCGGTGAAACCTGCGTCGATTATGCCTCCGCTGGAGCCGCCGGAGCCCTGTATGAAATAGCTTGAAAACTTGCCGGTGCAGGCCAGAATATTCAAGGAAACAGTCACCTGTTTGCCCGCCAGCCGCGCTGGGTTTTCTATCGTCTGCCTGAAATTGCGGTATGGTCCGCCCTGTCCGGTGAGCTTTATGCCGCCGCTCACAAGTTCCACCTTCATATTGGCTCCCGCGCGCCAGCGGTCTATCGTCGGTATTTCGCCCGAAGTGCTCAAGTACGTCGTCTGCCCGCGCTGGTTGACGGGATTGGTGAAGTCCCAGTTGTGCAGCAGGTTGGGGTTGCGGGAGAGGTCGTACTCGCCCAGGACGTTCAGCCCCGAAGCGGTGCGCTTCACTATTTGCAGTTTGTCCATATTACGCGCTCACCTTTCTTATGATTATGTCTCCGACGGTCGTGGCGCCGATTATCGCGCTGTCGGACTCGCCGGAGAGCGCCGGATAGCACTGCTGAGTCCAGCCAGGCGCCAGCTTGCCGTTGCCGCCCGCCTGCGGTATGCCCGCAGGAACGGGCGAGTCCGACAGACTGGACGTCATCTGCCGCACCTCGTCCAGCAGATGCGCCGCTTGCGCCGCAAGGCGCGGCGTCGTCTGGTTGCCCGCCATGTTCATGATGACGTAGGCCTTCGCTGCGGCGGTCGTGCCCTGATATGCCTGTCTTAGCGTGAGCTTCGTATCGCTCTGGACGCTTTCGACCTCATACAGCGGCCCAGTCGGCAAAAGGTTGCCGTCGACCAGCGAAAAGACGTCCCCTGCATAAACGCCGGAGGTGTTGAACGTCGTTTCTACGCCGGTGACGGTTTTTGAGCCCTTAGTAACACTGACAGTACCATCTCTTCTGCTTGCCATTTTTTACATCACTCCTTTTTTATTGTTCCGTTTATTCCGCTATGGCCATATAATTCAGCGTTCCTTGAGCAAGCGGCTGCGCTGCGGCAAGGTTGTATGTCACGCTTTCTATGCGCAGCGCCGCAAAGGAACGATTTATCAGCGTCGGCGGCGTATATTCCTTCCAACTCAGCATCTGATCCGGGGTGTAGGCCGTTACCGGCTTCTCAGACAAATAGACTTTTACGGCTATTGTGTGTTCCGTGCTCCCCGCTGGCAACGAGAAGGTCTTCGCACTAGGTACAAACCATTGAGGGACGAAGTTAAGCTTGTAGCTTTGTTCTTCATCCGCCGCCGCAAAATCTTTGACCCAGCCGTCGTATTCGATGCCATCGATTACGTACGCAGTACGCGCGCAGCACCATTTCGAAGATATCAAAGAGTGGCTATACACGCTTCCTGGCCCGCCGTCACCCCCCGAGCCCTGCGTATTGACGTTTTCGTAGGTTATGCTGTTTGCAAAAACATTCAGCCTTATCGTCGCCGTCGTGGCGTTGGCTGGAATGGTAACAGAGCCGATTTGCAGCACGGTTTCAGGGTAAACCATCTGCCCTGATGCCGCGTCTCTGTATCCAGCCGTCACCTGTCCGAATACGGTGTCAGTAGCGGGGGAAGCTTCGCCGCCTATGCTCTGCCGCCCTGCGTCGATGACCAGCTTCGCGACCGGCTTGAATGTCACTCTTCCCGTCGCTTTGTTGTAGATCATGTTCGAGGCCTGCGTCAGCAGCGTCTGCGCCTGCGTGCCGTAGCTCGGGTTGAACGTCTGGAGCGCGCAGGGCGATACGATGATGTTCGGCGCGGAGGGCCAGTAGCCGTCCAGTATGACGGTCGCGCCGTTTTCGACGTTGGAGCCGAAGCTCATCTTACGCAGCGACTTCATCTCGCGGTATGCGCCGCCGATGTACTTGTACGTTGAAATATCGCCGCTGATTATGCGGATAAAATCGCCGGTCGTGAGGTTTTTGGGGTCGCGCAGCATCATCTGCGCCGTCTCCGAGTCGATGAAGACGGCGCCGTTGCCCATCTGGAATTTGGCGCCGTTGCCGGCGATGAACTCGCCGCCCGCCGCAAGCTGGATTTTGCTGTTCGCAGCTATCTTGTCGCCGATTATCCAGCCCGTGGCGTCGGCGTAGCCGCCGTCTTTCAGCGCCTGGACGAACAGGTTCCCGTTGATTGCTACCTTCGGGTTGCTTGGATTGCTCGCGTCTACCGCAAAGGGCTGCACGAGCTCGCCGTTTTTGTCTTTCACGAGGTAGAAGCGGTCGGCTAGCATCGCTATCTCGCTTCCGTCATTCGCGTCAGCGAGCACCCCTATGCCGGAGAGTACCTTTCTGCCATTGCTCGACGTCTGCGTTTTGAGCCACGAAGCGGCAAGGGCCTGCTGCTGGAAATCCACCAGTTTTTTATCCCTGCATTCAATCCACGCCGCGCCGTTCCAGCGATGTATAAGCCCCGTGGGGTCAACCCACAGGTCGCCCAATTTCAACGGATTGCCCGTCGTGCCCGCCGGCGCTGTCGCCTGATTGTAGACGTCGGGCTTGCCGGCCGCCACTTCGGAGAGCGTCTGTATCGCGGCTTCATTGTCGCCGGATTTTGTCTCTAAGGTCCCCACTCGGCTTGCAAGTGCGTTGTCCGCCTTTACGCGCGCGGTGCTCTCGTCCCGTATCGCCGCCTTGCGCTCGCTCTCTTCTTTCGTCACCTTCGCCTGTACGGTGGAGACGGAGCTTGCCAGCGCGCCGTCCTTGTCGGCCCGCACTATTTTCTCGGTCTCTATAGCCGCCTGCGCCTCCGCCAGTTTGGCCGCCATCAGTTCGCGCGCCCGCGCCTCCGAAAGCAGCCCCTGCTTTACGCGCGTGTCTAGTGTGTTGTAGTAGACGGCGAATTGTTCGACCAGCTTACGGCCGATGTCGTAAGCCAGTATCGCCGCGTAAAAGGCGGCTTCGCCTGCGTCTTCGTCGTTTGCGGCTATCATCGCCGTGCTCCGCAGCCCGTAGGTTTCGTCTTTGTCGGCCCGCGTCCGCGCCTCTTCGGTTATCGCGGACATTGCGCCGCCCACGTCTGAGACGAGCGCGTTTATACGGGACGATAATGCGGCGTCTTCGCTGGCGCGCGCTTCCCGTTCTTCGCGGACGGCGGCGATGCGCGACTGCGTTTCGCCGTCTATCGCCGCTTGGCGCTCTTCGGCCTCCTGTTTTATGGCCGCGATGCGCGCGTTTTCTTCGGCGGTGAGGGCGGTCCCGCGCGCGGCGGCTTCGGCCTCTATCGCGGCGATGCGCGACTGCGCTTCCTCCTGTATCGCCGCTGCGGCTTCGCTTTTGTTGCTCTCTACGGTCGCAGAGAGCGTGTCCACTCTCTGCGCGACGGACATGTCCGCCGAAGCACGCGCCTCAGATTCCGCGATTATCGCCGCGTTGGCGCTGCCCACTTCGACAAAGAGCGACTGTATGTCTCTTGCAAGCGCCTCGTTTTTGTCCGCCAGTACATACTGTTCTCGCTTTATCGCCGCGATGTTGCCGTCCATCATCACTATCAGGGCCTCACGGTCTACCGCCTGTGCTACTCCCAGCTCGTTCACGCGCGAGTCGAGGTATTCATAGTGCGCGGCAAGGCGCCTCTTCTGCTCTTTGAGCGCATTCTCGTTGCTCAACAGGGCGTTTATCAGCGCCTCGCCGTCCGCCTCCTGGCTGTCGGCGATCTGGAATGAGAGCAGCGTGCCGTAGCTTTCGAGCCCTTTGCTGTTGGCTTCTCGCACGGACAGCACGTCGGCCGTGCGCTGCCGCCTTTCTTCTCCCACCGCCTCACGGATTGCAGAGGTACGCTCTTCGGCCTCCTGTTTTATGGCCGCGATGCGCGCGTTTTCTTCGGCGGTGAGGGCGGTCCCGCGCGCGGCGGC
>CAKSWL010000158.1 GCA_934511335.1 uncultured Cloacibacillus sp.
CAGCACGGGGGCGGCGTCGGAGGTGAATATCATCAACAATCTGGCAAGTCCGCTCTGCCTCCATATCATAGGCGCGTCCTTTGTCATCGGGGCCTGTTGGGTGAGGAGAACGGCACGCTGGGCGGCGCGTACCGCCTGCTTGTGCGAGAACCCTCGTTTGACATTCGATTCATAAGTCGCCTTCCAGCCAATGGCCGCCACGACCCTGTCCATATATGAAATGGGGGCGATAAGCGTGTCCATTGATTTTTTATATACATACTGCGCATCGCCCATTATCGTAGGATCATATTTGTTTATACTGAAAAAAACGTTCGGCACACGGTCCCTCATCTGCGGATCCGTCGCGTAGATATCTTCCAGGAATTGCTTCGGATGCTGCAAATACTTGTCTATAGAGCAGCCGATTTGCGCCGGCCCGGCGGTAATAAGAAAACGCGGTATCGAAGTCGTCTGTTTCAGGACGGTGCCGATATTGGCCGCAAGATAGGTATACGCCATATTCTTGCCAAGGGTATTGGCTATCCGGCTGAATACGTCGTTGCCAACCGTCAGTTCGTCACGATTGACGAGGTTGATATATTCCTGTACGGCTTTCCATGTCCCAGAACCAAACTTCTCACGGATGAGCTTAGGAATATTGTACGAACGCCCCGTGCTGTCCTCGAAGTTTTCCGTGAACACCGCTTGAAGGTCTGGCCCTATCCGCGCGAAAGCAGCCGTGTGTTCCATGGCGTCGACCTGTGTATTCCATATAGACAGCAGCCCAAGATTTACGGGAGCCTGGTGTTTTGCGCTTATCTCTTTGCCAGGAATCACGCGCGGATTCAAGAACCCCCTTTCCAATCCGGCCTTCTGCGCTCCCGCCTGCGCTGCGACGCCTTTGGCGTATGCCGCCTCGTCGGCGTTCTCCAGACCATGGTTCGAGGTATATTCCAGCCGCCGCATCGGCGTGTAGTTCTCCTCTTTCATCATGCCCTGGTCGAAGTTGGCGATAAAAATGTTGTTCATTCGCTCATAATGCGTGTCGTATTCCCGAATCACGTAATCCGCCAGCTCACGCTCCTGCGGAGTGAGCGCTTTGACGCACTCCCCGATGTGCGCCAGCACTTCCGCAGGTGGCTTGGCGTCATGTTTTTTCGCATTGTCCAAAAACCATGAATCGGGTATCAGCACTCTCATGTTCCCCAAAATAAGCGCCAGAGACGATTTATCATTCTGCATCGCCGCGTAGATCGACAGAAGTTCATCGACGCTGTACTTGTATTTGCCAACGGCGCGTTTTTTACTCAGGGCATGGAATGTTATACCAAGCTCCTTCATTTTCGCGTTCATCGCGTCGCGGCGCTCTTGGATATGTTCCAGCTTCGTGTCATAGGCTGCGTTCACCTCATCCACACAATACCTTGAAAATGCGCTGTCAAACCTTCCCAATCCGTGCCCAATCCAGTCGAAGAGACGGATGGCGCCTAACGTGTTGGCATAGGTCCAGTCTTTTAACTTTTCCGCCTTTCCCATGACGCCGTCGTATAGTTTGGGGAGATCGGAGGGACCGGTTATCGGCCCCTGCTTCGCTTTGCTTTTCGTCTTATCCAAGGCGGTCACGCACTCCACTCTTATCTTATCGCGGCGCTCTACGATGCCGGCCCGCCACACCTCGTACTCTCTCCGGCCTCGGGCATGGATTTCGCTGATTTCCTTGGCGAGTGCGGCGATCTCTGATAACTTGGCGTCAGAAAGCCGCAGGTCGTTCAATGTCATGCCAGCGGCCTCCAGCCTTTCGATCAGCTTCATGAAGGGAGCGTCCGCCGGATTTATATCTTTGTAATCAAGCCCCAGATCATGCCTTATCGCGTCCATAAGCGAAGCTGCCATCTTCATCTTCTGCGTTGGGTAAACGGCGGCAAATTTAGGCTTGCGCCTGCGACGATTCGGGCGTTTTTTATCCAGCTCGGTATCGTGCAGGTCTACGATCTGGCGGCTCTCGGCAAGCTTGTCAAGCATCTCCTGCTGTACGGACCAGATGACCTTTTCATCGCTGACGTCGTGGTTGATTCCTTTCAACAAAGCTTCGACATCTTTAAGCAAAACCTTCCTCTTCTGAAGCCGCTCAAACATCGCCTCCTGTCTGCTCTTCGTCTTGTAGTCAAAACCGGGGCGCTTGAACTTGGCGCCGCGTTCACCCTCGCTTTTGCCTCGGTCGTACCCCAGCGCCTCACCGAGGCGAAATTTGTTATTCGCCTCACGCTTTTTCTCTTGCTCAAAATTTTTCAAACGTTCTTTAAGCAGCTCGTTTTCTTTGATAAGGTCCCCGATGGTGATTTCCGCGATATAAGATTCTTCGATCTCCTGCGGCGTGGCAAGCAGTCTGTCAAAGACATCCTGAACCTCCGGAGTGAGCTCTTCTCCGGAAAACTTCGCATTCGAGTATATATCCAGCAACCACATGCGCATTTTCTGTAATATGGGGCGCAACGCCTTTGATGGCGAATCTCCGTTCATAACATACATTTCCATCGCACGCGCCCATTTTTCATGGGCTTCCTTAAGACGGGCCTGCTGCGTTTCGTCAAGTTTATCCAGGTCAGAGAGATCCATATTGGAAATGCCCAAGTAATCAAGAACCGTTTTAAGGTCACGACTTATCTCAGTATACGAGTCCGCCTTATATCCGTACCGTATCAAGTCTTCAAGAATAAGGTGCCCCATCTCGTGGATGAAGGTACTTCGGTCCGCCGTACGGAACAGGGAAACCAGGGATTCTCCTGTTTTACGGTTGAAGGTGATTCCGCCGCGCTTGCCCTGCGTAAAATAAGGAACTCCTTGAGAATCCGGGACATTTTTTAATAAATCGTGTATACTAACTTCAGATGGAGCTTTCTTCCCAACGCTGAGCAGATTCGTCTGTGTTTGCGACCTGTCGAAAGTTCCATCTTTTTTGTCTATAAGTACATCGTAAAGCTGAGTATCCAACGGATCAAATCCAACCCTGCCGTCTTCTTCAAATACAACTATCCTGGCCGTATATATATTCCCATCGCCTATATTCAAAGGAACATATAGCCTGTGAAGCACTTCCTGCTTATTTTTCCTCTTGGCGTTCTTTCTCTGGCCTCTAGTCATTTCAGAAGTGATAAAAACCTTCTTTTTATTCGGCATACTTTCAATCAATACTGCCGACTCTATCAGATCTTTCACATTCCACCAGGAAGAAATCGTATTCAAATCAGTGACCCAGCTAGGAGGCTCATACTTCCAAACCTCTCTGTTCTTTCCGTCATCCATATCCCGCAGGACCCGCAGCATATAAAGATACCAGTGTCCCATCTCGTGCATCGTGGTCGAACGGTTCGCCGTCTTGCCCAGAGTGATGCGAACCGGCTGTCCGGGATTGCGCGGAAACATAATAGAACCGTTAAACTGCTGATACAGCTTGTTATTATATTTCTCTCTTTCGTTGACAAGGTCCAGCTCTGTTTTTATAATATAGTTATTAGCCCGTGTACTACCTCTCCCAGGGAATTGCACCCTGGTGACGTCGGACGGCTCCTTAGAGCCGGTAGGGCTTTTTTTTATATACTGTGAAAACCTGACATTCTTCTTTTCCCATTCCGGTAATTGCTCAAGATCGGCATAGGCCAGCAGCTCCTCGTCCTCTATCCCCTGCCGATACCTCTGTGGATTAGCGATCCTCTCTCCGTTAGCACCGTTTTTTGATTGCGTATAAATACTGCTCACCTGATAATACATCCCCAAGTGCCTTGAACTCTACGCACCCGCGCGTCTATCTCGGCGCTTGTGCCCCTGCGCCCCGCCATGGCGTCGATCATGCCCCTTGCCGACTTAAAGCCCAGCGATCTTGCCGCCACCGTAAGGTCCGTCATCCCCTCTCCCGGGTTTTCGGCCAAAGTCCCCTCCGGCATTGCGGACACCACATTCTCGCCGAACTCGTCCAGCACCGCGTCTGCGGAAAGCCGCAGATCCGGATTTTTCTCCAGCATCGCGATCGCGCGGAACCCGCGGTCCTTCGCCACCGCGCGCGTGATCTCCGGACGAATATCCTCCGCGTAATCCGCCATCGCCTTTCTGCGCTCCGGCGTAAGGTCATCAAGCAGGCCGGAAAGCACCCGTTCCTTCGCGTCCTCGTAAGGATCATCGCCGAAGTCATACGGCTCTCCCATGCTCTCCTCGTCGCCCTCCGGCAGCATCGCGGACAGCACGCCGTCAAGCTCCCGTGAGGCCCGCAGCCGCTCGACCGCCTCTTCCGCCGCAAGCATCCTGTCATACACGCCGCGGATATCGTCAGACAGCTCCACGTCAAGCTCAGTTAAGCTCCTGTAGATCTCGCACAGCCACTTCTTGAAGCGCCGGAACACCGGCAGCAGCTCCTTAGACGGCGCCCTCCCCTCAGCCAGGTACTTCTCAAAGCCGCGGGCGAAATACTCCTGCGCCGATCTGCTGTAAGCCTTGCCCGCCTCCGACTCCGTCTCCATGCCTGACTCAAGCCACTGCCTGAAACCCGCGGCAGACAGCGTGCCTTTGTTGTCTTCGGCCACATAAGCCGCAGCCTGGCGCGCTATATCCTCCGCCTGATCTCCCCACCAGCCGGAGACGATTCTCAAATCATTGTTCCATCGCGCTGCGGGGTAGTTCCCAAAAGCCCAGGAAGCCTTGTTCTGCACCGCGTCAAATGCCGCAAGCCTCTTTAAGTGCCACAGGTACAGGTGCGCCAGCTCATGCGTGAACGTCGACTTATCCGCGTCCTTCCCCAGCGTGATCCGCACCGGCGCCCCGTCATAAGCGGGAAGAGTGATGGATCCGCGAGAATTCTGCAAATACAGATCTCCGTAAAAATCATTGACATTGCTCAACATTTCTCTTATAGTAATCCTAGAAATGCCCGGCAGATCGATGAGCTTGCTAGAATCGTTGGCAGGTGCCGTTGAGAGCCGGGCGCTTTTATCTTCTGGTATCACGTCATAAAGTTCCACAGTCTTAGGATTTACGCTTATATTACCATCGGCACGTTCCTCGGCTACAAGGCGAATTGTTTTGTAGTCCTTGCCGTCTACTGTTATAGGAACGTATAGTCTATGATAGAAAGAGATAGTGTTTTTTCTGTTAATGCTTCGTCTTTTACTTTTTGTCCACGAGGGATCTATCTTTGTGATTTTCTCATTCTTTATGCTCTCAATTAGCACAGCGTTTGCTATCACATCGGAAAGGCTATCAAACGTTGCTTTGCGCAAAGCAGGAATATTTAAGCTTATGTCCAGGGGCGCGCTTGAATGTGCTAAATGCTCCGTGTTCCGGTTAAGAACTTCAACCAACATTTTATTATCGGCCGTTGTGATCGCTAAAGGGACCATACCCCTTATTTTATTCTTTAATTCCTGTACCTTTGAATAACTAGTTCCATCATATGATCCCGACAAATCGACCACATGCACGAAAGAATCCGGATCGACGTCCGGGTTCATTGGCTGATAAAACGTCTCCATAACCTTGGCGTCCTGGTCGTCGAAGATGACGTAATTATAATTGCCCTCGCCCCTCCTCCTGCTTGAGCCGTCCAGATACTTAATGCCGGAGAAGCCCGCGTCGCGGAGCAACATGCTGGCATCTTTATC
>CAKSWL010000159.1 GCA_934511335.1 uncultured Cloacibacillus sp.
GCCCCGACCTGGGCGTCAGCCGTACGCCCGCGCGGCCCGTCGACATCCCCGCGCGGCCCGACTGGACCGCGACCGTCGACCCGGCGAGCGTCCTCGGACGCATCGCGCCTGACAGCGCAAAGACGCCGCCGGAGGCGATCCCCGAGGCTCCCGTGCCGCAGCAGCGGAAAGAGGCCGATTCGGAGATAGTAGTGGAGGGGGCCCAAGGCGTGCTGGTTACCCTTGCGCAATGCTGCCGGCCGATACCGGGCGACCCGATCGTCGGCGTCGTCACGCAGAGCCGCGGCATCTCCGTACACCGGCGGGACTGCGCGAATATCGAAAAGACGAACCCCGCCAAACATGTCGCTGTATCGTGGGGCAGGCCGAAGGACACCCGCTACACGGCGCGCATAAAGGTCGAAGGAGTGGAAAAACAGTCTCTGCTTGCGGATATCGTCCAGACGATAGCGCTGATGGACGGACTGATCTCCAACGTGAAGGCAAGCGTCGTCAACAACACCCGCACGCGGGTGGTGGCGGACCTGCAGGTGAAAGACCTTGAGCACCTTTACAGGATAATCGCGAAGCTCAATAATATCTCTGGAATACTGGAAATCACCAGGGGGTAGAAAAAAGATGAAGGCGCTGTTGCAGAGAGTCTCCTCTTCCAAAGTTTCCGTAGAGGGCGCCGTCGTCGGCGAAATAGGCCGCGGCATTACGGTGTTGCTGGGCGTCGTGCCCGAGGACACGCAGCGGGATATCGACTGGCTGGCGGAAAAAATCGTCAATCTTCGCATCTTTGACGACGAAGATGGTAAAATGAACCTTTCAGTCTCCGATATAAAGGGCGGGCTCCTTGTGGTCTCCCAGTTCACACTTTGCGGAGAGTGCAGAAAGGGCCGCCGGCCGTCGTGGGCGAAGGCGGCGGCGCCTGAGTTTGCCAACGAGATGTACCTCAGATTTATCGAAGCGGTGAAAAAAGAGGGGATCCCCGTCGCCCACGGCCAGTTTCAGGCATATATGGCCGTGGATATACAAAATGACGGACCGGTTACCTTGATGATAGATACCAAGGAGTGAATTGTATGAATATTAAAAGATTTCCCCTGGGCATGTTATGGACGAACTGTTACCTGATATGGGACGACGCCGGAGACGGTTTTGTCGTCGACCCCGGCGGCCCCGCGAAGGAGGTGGAGGATTTTATCCGCAGCCACGACATAAGAGTGTACTGGATAATCCTCACCCACGGACACAGCGACCATATCGGCGGCATCTCCGACCTGCGCAACCTCTCGGAAAACGGCGTGGCGATCCACAGCGAGGACGCTGAGTGCCTGACGAGCGCGAGCAAAAACCTCTCGACCTATATGGGCAAGACGGTGGAACTACCCTCCGCGGATAAGCTTCTTAAAGAAGGCGACCGGCTGAAGGTGGGCGAGATGACGCTCGACGTGATCCATACGCCGGGACATACGCAGGGAGGGATATGTATCGTAGTCACCGACGGCGACGAACAGATACTGATATCCGGCGACACGCTCTTTGCGCGCTCGATAGGCAGAAGCGACCTCCCTGGAGGCGATGAGGACGTTCTCATCGAATCACTCAAAAAGCTGGACGGACTGCCCGATAAGCTGAGAGTATTTCCCGGGCACGGCCCGGAGACGACCATCGGGGCGGAGAAGCAGTATAATCCCTACTGGCCCAGATAAGGCCCGGCGATGGATTTCTCGCAACTTCCGCATTGCGAACGGCCGCGGGAAAAACTCATCAAATACGGCCCCGAATCGCTCACCGTAGCCGAGCTTCTCGCCATCCTCCTGAGGACGGGCAGAAAGGGCGAGGACGTGGCGGCGCTTTCGCTGGGATTGCTGCAGCGCATGGGCGGCCTTGAGGGACTGGCGCGGGCCTCCACCGCGGAGCTGATGCAGGAAAAGGGGCTGAAAGAGGCGAAAGCCGCCTCTCTCGCGGCGGCGCTTGAGCTGGGCAAACGCATGGTGCTCATGAAGAGCGCAAAAAGCGCGGACTGGCGCGACGCCCTGCTCTCTAAGGCCTTTGACACGAAGTATATGGAGCGGGAATCTATCTTCGCGCTCTTTCTCAACGCGAAGGAGCAGGTGATCGGGGAATCGGAGCTCTCCTTTGGCGGCATTTCGGGCGCTTACCTGGACATGCCGGTCTTTTTTCGGCAGGCGGTGAGGATCTCGGCGGCGAAGGTCGTCGTCTTGCATAACCATCCGGACGGCTGCCAAAGGCCGAGCCGCGAGGACGTTGCTCTTACGGAGTTTATGGAACAGGGGCTGCGCTTTCTGGGGATGCGGCTCAAGGGCCACTATATCGCCGCGGACGGCGAACTCTTTCCCGTAAAGGGGGAGTCTTTGCCGGTCAACAGCTTGGAGGCGGCTGGCGAAATTTACGGAAGAAACCAGAAAAAGTCAATTGAAAGCGGGGGCTAGTTTTGTTCAGTTTCAGACCCAACCTCTTTAACCACGAGATAGGTATAGATATTGGGACGGTAAATACGGTCATCTATGTAAAATCAAAGGGCGTCGTCATCAACGAACCCTCCGTCATCGCGGTGCGCAACCTCGGACGCAAGGGACAAAAGGAGATCATCGCCTTCGGCGCCGCCGCGAAAAAGATGGTGGGACGTACGCCGCAGGGGATCACGACGGTGCGGCCACTCTCGCACGGCGTCATCGCAGACTTTGAGATGACGCAGCATATGATCCGCCATTACATGGCTCAGGCTACGGCCTCTGGCGGCCTCTTCTCTCATCCGCGCGTCGCCGTCTGCGTGCCCGCGAGCGTCACCGAGGTGGAAAAGCGCGCCGTCGTTGAGGTGACCTTAGCCGCGGGGGCCAAAGAGGCCTTCGTCGTGGAGGAGCCGCTCGCCGCGGCGGTGGGCATCGGATTGCCGATCGACGAAGCGCAGGGCAACATGGTCGTCAACATGGGCGGCGGCACCTGCGAGGTGGCGGTGCTCTCCCTCGGAGGGATCGTCATCAATCAGTCCGTCCGGGTGGCGGGCGACGCTCTCGACGAGGCGATAATTTCGATGCTGCGCCAGAATTACACCCTAGCCATCGGCGAAAGCACGGCGGAAGAGATAAAGATCGCAATCGGCTCCGTGGTCCCTCTGGAGCAGGAGCTCAAGATGGACGTCAAAGGGCGCGACCTTGTGGACGGGCTGCCGAAGGTGGTGAGCATCCGCTCGGAAGAGGTCCGCGAGGCGATAGAGCCGATTGTGACGCAGATAGAGGATACGATTCGTTCGACCATCGAACGGACGCCGCCTGAGCTTGTGCGTGATATCGTCGACCAGGGGATCGTCCTCTCCGGAGGCACGGCCAATCTTCGCGGGCTCAACATCCGCTTTGCCGACGTCCTGAACGTCCCGATACACATCGCGGAACAGCCTGTCTTCTCCGTGGCCTTGGGCCTCGGCAAGATACTTGAGATGCCGCAGGATAAAAACCGGCTCTCTATCACCGTCGAGAAACAGGGCGTTTAAGGGGCGGGATCAATCGATGCAGCTTCTGGGCAGGGAAAGCCGTCCATGGCTCAGCGGAGTCGTATCCGTTCTCGCCGGGGTGGGGATCCTGCTTTTTATGACCGCAGTGCCGGCTGCGAAATATATGACCGTCGAATGGGTGAACGCAGCTCTCACTTATCCTGAGAAGCCGGTGCTCTACGTGCGCAATCTCGTCAAGCTCAGCGGGAACTGGGTGCTTGAACGGGCGAGCCTCAACGAGCGCGTCGAACGCCTAGAACTTAAAAACCAGGCGCTGGCGGAAGCTCTTCAGCGCGCGGGGATCAAAGAACCCGCGCCGAAAGAGGCCTACATCCGCGCCGTCGTCACCCTGCGCTATCCCCAGGATTGGTGGCAGGAGTTCCGCATCGATAAAGGGACGCGCAGCGGCGTGATGGAAAAGGCCGCCGTCACCTCCGACGGCTATCTCGTCGGGCGCGTCACGCGGGTCGGCGAGAGCTATGCCTGGGTCGAGCTCATCACCTCCTCTTCCTTCCTGCTTGCGGCGGCTGTGGATCAGACCCGCGACCTTGGCGTCGTCAACGGAGACGACTTCGGCCACCTCAAACTGCTTTATATACCGGAAGAGCGCAAACTGAAGCGGGGCATGACGATCTCGACCTCGCTGATGAGCGACCTCATCCCCCCCGGCCTGCCGATCGGGACGATAATCGACATTGATGAAAACAAAGAGGGCTATACAGAGATGAAACTCAGCGCCGGCGCGCACCTCACGCAGCTGTACAACGTCGAGGTCTTCACGGGGCGGGGAGCGGCGAAATGACGCTGCTGCTCGTCATCTGGCTCTTACAGGATTTCGCGCAGCTGCTGCTGATGGGTATCTGCATAGTGCCAGACGCCTTTTTGCTGACGGCGCTGCTGATGGCCCTGCTGCCGAATACCGCGAGGGAACGGCAGGTAAAACTGGTCTGGGCCGCCTTTGTCGGCGGTCTGATATGGGATCTGCGCTGGACCAATCTGCCGGGGCTCACCGCGGCGATCGGCGGCGGCGTCATCGCCCTCGCCTGTCTTCTATGGCAGAAGACGCCGGTCCAAGGGCGCACCTATGTCACCTTCACGATCATGTCCGCGGGCTGCGAGCTGCTCTATGCGGGGATACACTTCTTCTTCTGGACCATCCCGAGCCAGACGGCGGTGCGCCAGTTCATCGTCCAGCAGCTGATGGCGGTGCCGGTGATCGTATTCTTCTCGTGGCTCTTCTGGAAGGTATCCAGCCGGAATGGTTAGTTCGCAGTACTCAAAGTTTGACATCATGCGCCGCATGCGCTTTTTGCAGACGGTGGTCTTTGTATCATTCATGCTGCTCGCAGCGGGACTCTTTTTCTTTCAGGTGGTGCAGGGAGACACCTACGTCAAGCTTGCCTCCCAGAACCGGCTGCGAATCCTGCGCATCCTGCCGCCGCGCGGCAGCATCGTCGACATCAACGGCGCGCCGCTTGCGGTCAACGTGCGGACCTTCAACATCAACGGCTATCCGATAGACCTTCAGCGGGAAGATAACGTAAAGTCGGTGACGGCCCTTCTGGTGCGCAACGGCATCCCGATGACGGAAGAAAAATTCCGCGAGCTTGTCGCAAAGCAGTACTCCGCCCCATACCGCGCGATAACCGTTGCCACGAATCTTACCTTCGCGCAGGTCGCGGAGATGATAATGGACCGGGACTTCAAGAAGGTGCTCTTTTTGACGCCCGTCTGGCGGCGCACCTATCCCGCCGCGCAGTATGCCGCGCACATCGTCGGCTATGTCGCGGAGATCACTAAGGAGGAGCTTCAGGAGAAGGACGCCGAGATATACCGCGGCGGCGACATGATCGGCAAAAACGGGATCGAAGGCAAATATGAGGAGATCCTGCGCGGCGCCGCCGGCGAAGAGGTCATCGAGGTCGATTCGCGCGGACGGAAGCTGCGCAACATCAGCTACGTGAGGTCGACGAAGGGGGGCGACATGACGCTGACGATCGATCTTGCCGCGCAGCGTTATGCGGCGGAGCTGATCGGAAA
>CAKSWL010000160.1 GCA_934511335.1 uncultured Cloacibacillus sp.
ATCCCCCCGGTGATGAGAGCCCCGAACACGCCGCCGATGAAGGCGAAGAGGCAGACCGCGCCGCAGGCGGAGGTAAAATATTTGAAAGCGCCGCGTTTTGAGAGGCGTACGGAGGCGATGGCGACCATAATGTTCAGGATTCCGTAGTACATCGTCACTTCGTCGCCGAAGGAGATGATGTAGTTTGAAAAGAACCCCACAATGATACCGGGCAGGTATCCGCCGAGCGCCGCCGCCAGCACGGTGCCCGCGGAGTCCAGAAAGAGAGGCCAGCCGAGCGCCGTCGCCAAATGGGAGCCGAAGATGTTCAGGGCCAGCGACGCCGCCGTGAGAAAGAATATATCTTTATTGAACAGTCTGTCCCTATACAATGCGGAGCGCTCCTTTTTATACGCACTTCTACTATTATGCGTTTTTATTAAAAAGTAAAAACTTCCTCAATAAAAAAAACCCCGCGGAAGCGCGACGGTCCGATATCGACCGGCAGAGAATGACGGACGCCGCCCTTTTATACATAAATTCGCCGGTCGTTAAAGATCATTGAAAGACCTATGACAGAATTAGAATAACAGATTTTCGCCGTTTTGAAAACGAACCGGCCGCCGCCTAGCGTCACGATATGGACGCTGTCGGCCTCTTTTCACGTTTTTGTTGATGACAAGATTGTTCTCGCGCGCCTCTATCTTATCGGGGAAGGCCGGCGCGGATAGTTTTCAGTCCTTCCGGTATCTGCTGATCCGGTTCAAAGCGCGGGCGCTCATACTGGCGGGGATATCCTTAGGGTCTGTGGGAAATAGCTTCAAATCCGGAAAATAAACCTCACTGGGCCGCGGCGTTTTCACCGGCACGCCGCAGCGCGCGTAAGGGGCCGCTGCCGCCCTCTTTCGTCAATTTGCGCGGCTGGCGCTTATTTGTCGTCACTCTTTTAACATAGCGGCATAATTGCTGACTTCACATTCTTTCCGCTGTCGGTCATTTCCCCGCTGTTTTGTATATAATGGAGGAAAGAATCCGATGAAAAGGGACAGTGATGGAAATGACCTCTGCAATCATGAAACGCCGGAGCATCAGAAAATTCACCGAAGAAAAGGTCCTTGCCGACAGCGCGATGAAAATCGTCGAGGCCGGCGCCGCCGCTCCCAGCGCGATGAATAAGCGCCCCGTGCGCTTCATCCTGCTCAATAAAGAAGAGATGGCGCGCCTGGCGGAAAAGATAGAGCAGAAGGGACCCTTCCTCGAAGGACAATGGGCGGTGGCCGTCTGCGGCGACCGCCGTGGCTACGGGCCCGGCACCGGCTGGCTTGAGGACTGTGCCGCGGCGATGGAAAATATGCTGATCGCGGCTGCGGAGATGGAGCTCGGTTCTCTCTGGTACGGCGTCTACGCGCGCGCCGCGAAGGAGCCGCAGGTACGGGAGTTTCTCAAATTGCCGGAGGGCGTGGAGATCTGCGGCATCGCCGTGATCGGGCATCCAGCCGAGGAGAGGGAGCCGCACAGGGGCGTCGATTCAGCCATCCTTCACTTCGGCTGCTGGAAAGAATAACCGGCGGGGCGATTAAAGTTAACGCACCGATAAAAAACTTTTGCCGCCGGCATCCTGGCGCTGATTTTTTGCGGCATCGGCGCGAAGGGCGCAAAGCACCGCAAGATGCGCCTCTCCCTCCCCGTGACGTCAAATACCGACGTGAGGGAGACGCCGATTAATTGAAAACCAGCCGGGATAATAACCAGCGTACCTCCCGCCGATCACGGACATAAAGCAGAAATCTATGATTTCGTGCGAATCGGCTGGTTTGTCTGTCAGATGTGCCGGGCGCTGAACGGGCAGCTTTAAAGCGGCGCGCAAGACCTACATCGATACGCCTTGCGCGGCGGCCTGGGCCTGGCCGTCGCGCGAACGGCGCATATAATCAGCGCCTCCTTAGCTCATGGCGCATATAGGTAATAGCCTTTCGCCGGTCCCTCCGCGATTTCCCGCAGGATATGGGACGGCACGGGAAGGGCTGCGGATACGGCACGCGGGCGGCGGCATCCTTCCACGCCGCTCATATCCGCGAAGCCGACAAATTTCGCGCCAATACTGTAAAGAAATTATTTAAATCCCTCAGAGCGCATGTTGCCAACGCGTCCCATTTTTGATATTTCGCCTCAGGGGATTTTACATAGGGCCGTATGGAGCGAAAGGCGTCCTGAACAAAATCGTCAGGACGCCTTTTCTATTTACGGGGAAGTTTTTCCGTCGTATATCTCGCTAGAGGTAGTTCGCGGCGGTGAGGACTTCTTTGACCTTTTCCTCGTTATTCTTCGCGAATTTGATGACGGGGCCTGTACAGCCCATTGAAGACTCGGCGTAGATGCCCGCCTTCCAGAGCGCCTTGACGGCGTTTTCTATTTCAAGGACGTCGACGCCGTGGACCTCCTCGTCCGTCGGCTCCGAAGCGGGAGCCTTGACGTCTTCCTCGGCCGCCGCCTGCTTCGGCGGCATGGCTTCGATCAGTTCGTCGAGCCCCGCCGCTTTAGCCGCCGCAAGCTCTTTCGCGACGATCGCGGGCAGGCCGTTTTTCGCGGCGCTCGCGTTGAGCGAAAGCGCGGAGGCGATGACGGGCGCGCCCGAGGCGCGGGAGATGATGGAGATGACCTTGTCCCAGCCCTCGCCCGCGGAGGGGCCGTAGCCCCAGCCCATCGCCTCGTAGTTGCCGCCGGTGGTCCAGGCTCCGAAGAGCTTCATGAGGACGTTGCCGGTGAGTGTGTCGGTGACGCAGACGTCGGCCGCGCCGGCGAGCAGGTCGTTGCCGCGAAGGATCGCGCCGCCGTCTTTTCTGATGCTTTCGGCAAAGTTGAGTCCGTAGCCGTTGTCCTTAAGCTTCTGGAGCGCGCGCAAAACCGTCTGCGCGCCGTCGAGGTTGAGGATGCCGACCGTCGGCTCCGGTATGCCGGCGGATTTTGCCACCGACACGCCGTAAATGGCGTTGCGGAGCATAGCCTCCGTCCTGACCGGGGATGAGGTGCCCGTAGAGGAGGCTACGAAGCACGGTTTCCCTTTGCCAGGCGTGAAGACCTTTCCTATTGTGGTTACACCGACGGGAAAGGGGTAGTGGAGGGCTACCGCACCTTCGATGGTCCCGTCGCCTAGTGCCTTTTCCATCGCCGCGGATATCTCGTGCTCGTCCGCCGCCGTCTCGATCCAGTGGAGGTCTTCGTAGCCCGCTAGTTTCGGGCCGATGCAGAAGACTTTGACGCTGGGATCGTTCTGCATTGCAAGGCGCGCTCCGCGGCAGAGCTCTTCCTGCCCGAGCTCGCTGCCGTAGGCCATGAGGCCGACCTTTGTCTTTTTGCCGCCGCCCTCTCTGGCTTCTTCTATAATTTCGCCCAGGATGTCGCCGATCAGGGCTTTTACGGATGCATTGTCAGTCATGATTTTTCCCCTTACTTCTTAAGGCTCGCGGCAAGTTCTCCGAGGCTCTCAAGGATGAGTTCGCGGATATCCTCTTTGCTCACCGAAGCTTCCGCCTGCTTGGGCTGCGGCTTCTCGACGAGGAAGGAGGCGCCGTCGGCCAAGTTGGTGAGGCGTCCGAGGAAGAGACTGCCCTTGCCGATGATCATCGCGCGGGTCATTTTGCCGGCGTTGATGGCGTCGGCTGCATGTCCGATGAAGGGCACTCCAGAGGGGATGTGTCCCTGCGTGTGGACGAAGCCCGTCATGCCGTGCTCTTTCGTAAACTTGGCCATATCGGCCTTTTCGATGGCCTTTTTCATCACCGCGAGGGCGGCGATCATCTTGAAGTTCGCCGTCGGCACGTCGCCCGCGCCGGCGGGGAGGGTGATCTCGGGGTTGTGAAGCTCGGGTGAGAATTTATCGACGTCGGCGAAGCTGAGCCCGACCTTCTGGAGCGGCTCGTAGGTGAGGACCGACGTCACCGTCTGCGGCGAGGCGCCGGCGCCGACGGTGTGTTTGCCGATCGCGTCGAGGCGGATCACGGGCAGCGTGCCGTCGTCGGGCACGATGAGGACGCCGAAGGAACCGATGCAGTTCTCAAGCGCGGGAAGCTCTTTTTTGACGTGGTCGCGGGCGTTCATGTAAAGCTTAGGAATCGCGCCGCCGGCGACGACCGCCACGTTCTTGCGGGCGCCGGCCGCCACCATCGAAGCGCCGGCGAGTATCGCGTTGACGGGCCCCGCGCAGAAGCCGCGCACGTCGCAGCCGGAGGCGTTGGCGCAGCCCGCGATCTCCGCGATGGCCTTCGCGAAGTTGCCGCCGCCGCGCTGGTTCATGTCGCCGGCCGCCTCTTCCGAGCATTCGACGACGAAGTCGATCTCTTCGGGTTTTAGGCCGCTGTTCTGGATGAGGTGGAGCAGCGAGAGGACGGCGCTCGCCTTGCAGGTGATGTTGACCAGCAGCTCGTAGGCGGTGAGGTTCGGGTCTACTTCATGGCCCCTTCTTGCGCAGCCGACGACTTTGCCGTCGACGTAGAGCGGAAGCGCGCCGGCGGTCTTGACTTCGTTTGCAATCTCCGCCGCGTCATGGCCCGCCTCAAGGCGCGCCAAGATGTCGCCGCGCATGAGAGGATGCTTGGCGATCTTCTCTTTGACGGCGGCGGCGAAGTCCTTTTCCAGCCAGATGAGGTCGAAGACGTCGCAGATGTCGAGGAAGGCGATCGTCTCATCTTCCGGCATGATCTCGCCGTACTTGCCGAAGCGGATCTCCTGCGGCTCAAGGTTCTTGTACCAGGGCTGGGGACGTTTTTCGTAGTCCTCTATCTCCATGGCGCCGATGTATGTAAGATTCGGGGCGTAGCTGGCCGCCTCGTGATAGTTCTGCTGAAATTTAGGGAGTTCTTTGAGGAATTCTGAATCGGGGTGAGCCTCCCTCTCTACAAAGGGAGTGTTGCCGTACCAGAGGCCGAGCTCCGGTGTGTGGTTCAATGAATAGGCTGCCGCTTTGATTGCTGCGTTTGGCATTTTTAATATTCCTCCTGTTGGTTTGATCATCTGTTTTATCTTCGCGGATTATGAAAAACCTTACCGCAAGCTTTATGCTAACACACCTAGTGGACTAGTATATTTTATTTTCGACAATATGTCTTTATGCTTTTGCATAATAATTCATACATTGCTCCCCTTTTCTGCCTTTGAAAAAGGTCGCCTTGAATAAAACTTTCGCATAACATGTTTAAAGCCAAACGGGAGGAATGTGAGAGAGAGGGGCCTGCCCGTGACGCGAATGGCGCATATAATCAGCGGCTCCTTCGTGCCGGCAAGAGTGAACGACCTAAAGGGCGTTCCGGTTGCCGAAGCTGATACCACATCAGGGAATGGGATAGGGGTATGGGAACTATGTATCTGCAAGAGTTTCGTTCGATGGGACACTTCAAACAGGAACTTATTGACTATCTCGATTATTACAATAACCGCAGGATAAAGGCAAAGCTAAAGGGCTTGCCGCCTGCAATTCACAGACAACAAGCCCTTTCGGCTGCTTGAACTATTTTACCTGAAATATTTGTCTAACTTTTTGAG
>CAKSWL010000161.1 GCA_934511335.1 uncultured Cloacibacillus sp.
GCGAAGACGAAGCCCTCTCTCTGGGGATAAACGTAAAGCGGGTACGGCTGCTCGTGGTCACGGGAGCGGCGATGATCACCGCCGCCGTCGTCTCGATGTGCGGCCTCATCGGCTGGGTGGGGCTGCTCATCCCGCACGCGGCGCGCATGATCTTCGGCAACGACAACCGTTACGTCGTCCCCGCAAGTATGGAGCTGGGGGCGCTCTTCATGCTCGCAATCGACACTGCGGCGCGCAGCCTCACCGCCTCCGAGATACCGGCCTCGATCCTGACGTCGATCATCGGCGCGCCCTTCTTTATCTTCCTGCTGCGAAGGACGGGAGGGATCAGGCCATGAACAGGGCGGACGTGCCCGCACACCAGCCGTCCAAGGAGAAGTTATCCGGTGCGGGAGGCGAACATAAATCGGCGCAGCTTCAAGTGTCCGGCGGCTGTTTCAGCTACGACGGCGAGAACGGACGGCTCTGCGACATAAATTTCCGCGTCAGCGCCCCAGAGATCCTCTGCATTCTCGGCGCCAACGGCGCGGGCAAGACGACCCTTATAAAATGTATGCTCGGACTGCGTCCATGGAGCCGGGGAGCAACTTATCTTAACGGCGTCGATATAAAAAAACTGCGCGCGAAGGAGTTCTGGCGGCACGTCGGCTATGTGCCGCAGGCAAAGCTCTCCTCCTTTGTCTACACCGTGCGCGAGATGGCGCTTTTGGGACGCAGCTCCCATATCGGCGAACTTTCGCTGCCGCGGGAGCGCGACGAACGTCTCGCCGACGAAGCGCTTGCCCTTACTGGCATTGCGCACCTGCGCGATAAGCTGTGCAGCAAAATAAGCGGCGGCGAGTACCAGTTGGTGCTTATAGCGCGCGCCCTGGCCGCCGAGCCCTCGCTGCTGGTGCTCGACGAACCGGAGTCCAATCTGGACTTCAAAAACCAGCGGCGGGTGCTCTCGACGATCTCGACGCTCTGCAAAGAGCGCGGCATCGCGGCGGTGATAAACACGCATTACCCTGAGCACGCGATGGACGTTTCACAGCGCGCGCTGCTGCTGATGCCGGATAAAAGCGCGCTCTTCGGCGGCACGGCGAACGTGCTCACGGAAGAAAACCTGCGGCGCGCCTTCGACACACCGGTACACATCCACCGTTTCAAAGTGGGAAGACGCGACTACGCGAGCATCCTGCCCTTAGGCGAGGATGAGACGACAAAGACAGAGAGGCTGATTGAAATGGAGACAAGGATCGCCCAGATCGGGATCATCGTGGAAGACCCCGCGGCCGCCGAAAACATCAACAGGCTGCTGCACGAATACAGCGACTGCATCATCGGCCGCATGGGAATGCCGTACCGGGAGCGCAACATCTCGATCATCAGCGTGATCATAGACGCGCCGAACGAGAAAATAAGCGCCCTCTCGGGAAAACTCGGGATGTTCCCAGGCGTAAGCGCGAAGACGGTCTATTCTAAGATATAGGCGAAAAATCTCCTGGACCTAAAGCGCGGGCCCCGCCGGAAAAATCATTCTCCTGCGGGCCCGCGCTCTGTATTTCCGGCGGCGGGCCGTTACGGCCTGCCGATGATTTTTATCCTGCCGTCCGAGGCGCGGCGCGCCGGCGGAGAACTTCCGCAAAATAATCGCCGGAGGCAAGCGTCAACTTGCCAGTACCTATACCGACGGCATTCCCTCCGCACTGCGACCGCAACACGATGATGACGCCCTTCCTGCTTTGAGGCGAAAAGCCGATTGTTCAGCGCTTACGTTGAAATCGGAGGAAAAGTCGGGGCAGGTGCAAGATGGTTTTGCAGTTATGTTTGCGCTAAGGGATGCTATATGACCATGATTTATCCCATTTTACAGAACAAAGGCGTATGCCGGCATTACTGCAAAAGATAAAGCAGGCGCTGTGTCGGCCCGCAAGCCTGTGCCGATCACCCCGGCGGGCGGATTTACAATCGGCTCTGCCATAGATGATATCACGCATGAAAGGTGATAGTGACAGTTTTTTGAGACAATTCAGGAAACATCTTTACTGGTTGTTGACAACCGCAAATAATTCGTTCCCCTCAAGAGACTCGGAGCGCCCGCTCTGAGAGGACAAAAGCCCTGTTGACTAGAGTAAACTCTAACCGATATACTAGCCATCATGTTTAGATGGATACCTCTTTCTCTGTTTATATATGTGTGGCTCAGGTTCGTTCTGCCTCTTCCGCTCGCTCTTCCCGCAAAGACGGCGCTGGCGGCGGCGCTCTGCGCCGCATCGCTCAAACAGCGGTTTTTCACCAGCGTAGGCGGCGACTTCTTCTCCCCCGAACTGCCGCAGCGACTCATCGAGTTCTATGGGATCGCCTTTGGGGCACTCTTTTTGCTCTTCGTCTTTACGCTGCTGAAAGACCTCCTGCTGACGGTTCTGTTTCTCGGAAGATTATTTTTGCCCTCCGTACCGCGGATATCCTTCTCCGTCGGCACGGCCCTCGTCTTTGCCGCCGTCGCCGTTTCCGCCGCGGCCTACGGAACCTATGAGGCGCAGCGGCTCCCGCGCGTGAATGAGACGGGGATTTCCCTGCCGGGGCTGCCGCCGGAGTTTGACGGCTTTAAGATCGTACTGCTCAGCGATATACACATAAGCGCCTCGCGCCGCGCCGGTTACGCCGAAGCGCTCGTAAAACGCGTCGGCGCCCTATCGCCAGACATTATCCTGATCGCGGGCGACTTCATCGACGGCACAGTCCGCGACAGGAGCGCCGACATCGCGCCGCTTGCGGAGCTTTCCGCGCCCTGCGGCGTCTATGGCGTGCTGGGGAACCATGAGTATTACTTCAACGCCGGCGAATGGAAAAGTTTTATCGAAGATTCACTTGGAATAAATATCCTTCTCAACGAACATGCGATGATCGAACGCGGCGGGGAAAATATCGCGGTCGCCGGCGTAGCCGACCTTGCGGCAAGGCGCTTCGCGGACGCGGAGGCCCCAGACGCGCAAAAGGCGCTCGCCGGCGTACCAGAGAGCGTGACCAGGATCATGCTCGACCACCAGCCAAGCGCCGCCAAGAGAAACGCCGCGGCCGGCGCCGACCTGCAGCTCTCCGGCCACACCCACGGCGGCATGGTCCCCGGGCTCTCCGCAGTCGTCAGGAGCTTCAACGGCGGCTTCGTCAACGGCTGGTATGACGTGGGGAGCATGAAGCTCTACGTTTCGCCCGGCACGGGGATATGGAACGGCTTTCTGCTCCGCATCGGCGTTCCTGCGGAGATCACTGCGATGCGCCTATCTTCGGCCCGCGGAGATGCTGACGACCGCGTCTAGCCACTCTTAGGGCGATACTCTTTGTCATTCCAGTACCGACATTTCAGCTTTTCCGGTTCGCGCTCCCCCTTTCTGCGTAATAGACGGCCAGCCTGAAAGCATGAGGAGGCGTCGCCCGCGGCTTGTGCCCCTTGATGATGCCGTTTTTTCAAATCAGGCCCATAGGCGCAGTGCATAGCCGGCGGGCCTGATTTTTTGCGCTATACTTATAGCAGATAAAAACCGAAGATAACGGAGGCAAGCGATGAAGATACTGGTAATAGACGGACAGGGCGGCGGGATCGGGCGGCAGATCGTGCAGGCGGTGCGGACAAAGATGCCGGAGGCCTCCGTCACCGCGGTGGGGACGAACAGCATCGCGGCGGCGGCGATGCTCAAAGCGGGCGCGAACAGGGCCGCGACGGGGGAAAATTCTGTCGTCGTCTGCTGCCGCGACGCGGACGTCATCATCGGCCCCGCGGCGATCGTCATCGCAGACTCGCTGCTCGGCGAAATCACTCCCGCGATGGCGGCGGCCGTCGCGCGCAGCCGCGCGACACGGATCCTCGTGCCCGTCAACTGCTGCAACAACATCATCGCCGGCGTGACGGACCTTTCCGTCGGAAGGCTTGTCGAATGCGTGATGGATGAACTGCAGAAACTTGTTCCCCACAGCTAGATAAACGCCGCCCGCAAAGCGCTGTCATAAAACACTTTGCGGGCGGCACCCGACAATTTATGATTTTTTTAAGCGATACCGTCCACGCCCAGACGAACCTTTCAGAGGCAGCGCGTGCTGCGGGGATTTTTCATAACAGCGGCATCCTCCCCGTTCAAGCCCAGCCATGATCCGCGCTGTATTCCCCAACAGCGCCGCCCTTCGTCCCCCTTTTTTAAAGTTTGCCGATGAGCGCCGCGTAGAATCTCGCGGCATCTTTGATCTTTTCCACTTCACAGTTTTCGTCGCGCATGTGGGCCAGCTTGTATTCCCCGGGGCCGAAGCCTATAGTCGGTATCCCCATGCCCACCGGCGTCACGGCGTTGGTGCCGAAGTCCCAGAAGTCATACCTTGCGGGGGCTTTGCCGAAGGCCTCCGCATAGGCCGCGTCGGCCGCGCCGAGAAGCGGCGAGTCTGCCTCAAGCTTCCATGCCATATGGATCGGTTCGTAGACCAGCGCCGCACCGCGCCAGCTGGTGTGACGCAGCGTGCCGGTCTCCCATACGGCGCGCTTCCCGCGAATCAGCTCTTCCATCTCCGCGCGTACCTTCTCCTCGCTCTCACCCAGCACAAGACGGCGGTCGAGATAGATTTCAGCCTCGCTCGGCACGGCGTTGAGCGAGGCGGTGACACAGCTGATATTTGAAAGCACGATCGTCCCGTGAGGGTCGCCCTCCTCCGTCAGCCTTTTGTTGAGAGCCTCGACGCGGCTGATGATCTCCGCCATCTCGTAAACGGCGTTGATCCCCTTTTCCGGCGCCGAGCCGTGCGCCGACAGCCCCAGCGTCTTTATGCGGATCTGGGCCTTTCCCTTGTGTCCGAGCGTTATTACGTTGTCCGACGGCTCGCAGATCACGACGAAGTCCGGGCGCAGCGCAAGTTCCTTATACATCATCTTGAGATTTTCCCCGTCGCAGTATTCTTCGCAGACGGAGCCGCTGACGCAGATTTTTTTATCCCGCGCGCCGCCTGCTTCGCGCGCCATGGCCGCGCCGTATATCGACGCCGCGAGCCCCGATTTCATATCCACCGAGCCGCGTCCGTAGAGCCGGCCGTCTTTTATCTCCGCGGCGAAGGGCGGCAACAGCCAATCCTCCGCGTCGCCGGCCTCGACGGTGTCCATATGGGAGTCGAAGTGGACTATTTTCTCTCCGGAGCCGATAAAGCCCACGGCGTTGCCGGTAGAATCGATGAAGGCCTCGTCGTAGCCGAGCTCGTGCATCTTCGCGACGACCGCCTCGGCGACGGCGCCCTCATGGCCGGAATAACTTTGCAGGCGGACGAGCCGGCGCGTAAATTCTATTAGTTCGTTTTCAAATCTCTCTGACAGTGACATAAACACCCCTCCGGTCGGTGGTTTCCTAAAATTATTATACAACGACTCGCCGGTCTATAGCTTCTATGAACGCGGGAGCAGTCAGGGCAACAGCATTTACTTTTCAGAGGCGGGTAAAAACATCAAGCAACGCCTGTATAGGGCTCGTCTTTGATTTTGAATTTACCTCGCTTTTTGGTTT
>CAKSWL010000162.1 GCA_934511335.1 uncultured Cloacibacillus sp.
TTGTAAAAGTTGATAAAAGAGTGATTTTTCTGGATTTTATTTTCGTGCAAAATAGATAACGCAGTCCGCTTATTGAAGAAACAAAACAAAATATCTTTTATCTATTTATGCATCATGCACAAGGGCTTTGCCGTTTAAAGTAACCGCAGCGAGCGACGAGAGGGACTTTTCTTTGCCGATATACTCATACTCTTCGCTGATCTTTGCGCAGGCGTCTTTGAAGCCCATAAGCCGGGCCTGTTTTGTCAAATATTTTTCGAGGACGCTCCGAGCGCGCGCGCGGACGGCGGTGAAGTCCGTCCCTTTTATCTGGCAGGAGGGCAGAAAGGCGTAAAAATTTTCGTCAAAGAAGCTGTGCAGGATGGAGACGGAACAGGACAACGACAACGAACTTGACGCCGCGCCCACCGCGCTGGCGATCGCCGCCTCTTCCGGCACCATGCAATCCCCGCCCTCGCCTCCGGCAAAGGCCGCGATCGGCGCGCCGACGCAGACGCGCCGGACATCCTTATCCCCGCCGCTTTCGTGCAGCGCCTCGTAAAGACGTCTTGAGACCTCGCCGCGCACGAGCTGCGCGAACTCCACCGCCGACAGCCCCAGCCTATCGCCGTATTCCTTTGAGGCGGCGGCGCTTCCCGCACCGCCGGCGAACGCCGCTGCGCCTAAAGCGGCCAGCGCATCGCTCGGCGTGTAGCCGCAGTCTTCCGCTTTGTCGGCCCGGCAGTAGGGACGCACCCTTTCGGGGCCGATGGTGAGCCTTCCCTTCGCGTCAATCTGTACCGCGCTGTCGCCGCCGAGGGCGATCGAGCGTATCTCCAATGAGGGGATCATCGTGCGGTAATTGCCGATAGCCGCGCCTTCGTTGGAATAGACCGCTTTACCCGCCTTTACGACGCCGATGTCCGTCGAAGTCCCCCCCATATCGGCGATGACCGCGTCCTCCTTTCCGATCCCCCCCAGAAGCATCGCGCCGCGCATGCTCGCCGCAGGGCCGGAAAAGATCGTCTCCAGCGGGAAGCGCGCGCACCACTGCCCGCAGACGAGCGAGCTGTCGCTGCGCAGAAACATCACGGGACAGCTAAGGCCGTGCAAGGCCGCGCAGAACTCCACGCCGCGAATGAGGCGCTTCGTTACTTCCATCAACGACGAATTCAGAAAGGCCGTCACCGTGCGCTTCACCGAATTGAGCTTGGAACGGGCTATCTCGTGCCCGCAGGTTACTCCCGCGCAGCCGGCGGCTTTGATTATCGCCGCCGCCTCCATCTCATGCTGGGGATTGCGCGGCGAATAGAGCGAAGAAACGGCGAAATATCCGCCAGCGTTCTTCCTTGCGAAGCGCGAAAGCGCCTCGCGGTCCAGCGTTTCACGTTCTTTGCCCCAGCCGTTATGGCCGCCGCGGGCCGAAAGCAGCGCCGCCGGCGAAACCGTCTCCAATATCTCGTTCTTTATATGGGGAAAATCCTCGTAGCCGATGAGCGCCAGCGCCACAGGGGCGCCTTTGCCCTCGAGCAGCGCGTTGGTAGAGAGCGTGGTGGAGATGTTGAGCGATATTATCTCCTCCGGAGAGGCGGAACGGAGCAGTCTTTCCACGGCTGCGTGGACGGAGGCCCGGTAATCCGTATGGTCGGTCGGGATTTTCACCGAGGCTGAGATATTCCCGCTCGCCGTGTCGTAAAGAGCCCCGTCTGTATTGGTACCGCCGACGTCGATGCCGATCGTGAGCCGTTTTTGCATGATTTCCTGTCCTTCCCGCATAGGCTTCCTTCTCCAAATATGTCGATAATTTATTAAAACCGATACGCCGCCCGGCGTTCCCCGCCGTTCAGTGTTTTCCGTCAAAAGGTTTGATGCGTTTGCCCCGGCTCCTCTTCAAAAGAAAAACGGCCGAGCGGCGATACCGTCAGTCCTTTTTATTGAATCCCCGGGATTTTTCCCACGCGGCCCGGTAGGACTCCTTCACCGCGGCCCTGAAGTTCATCCGGTCCATGACGCGCAGGCTCTCCACGGAGGTCCCCGCCGGCTATAAGGCGGCCTATCAGCTGCACAAGCCGCAGCGCGGCAGGCCTTGAATAAGGTATTGCAATTTGTCGAATATGTCATTGGGATGTAGGCACAAAATCATCTGATATTATTTCCCGCATCTTGTGAGATCTGCACAATCAGCGGCGTTCAACAGAAGGGTATCCTGGAAGTACCAAGATACTACTGATGTTTCGCCTTATTTAAAATAATCTTCACCGCAGTATTCCAATATCTTACGAAAGCAAATTTGCCGCCTTCCGGCAAAGGCCTGTTTTTTATTTTCGCAGAAACCCGTAGACTTTCGGCAGATACTTAGCGTAGAATTACCAAAGAGAGAGATTTTTCATGGTCTTTTTAGGTTTTTTGCAAAGGTGGTTAGCCGATGAAACAAATCATTAAGAATAAAGTCCTTTTATCAACGCTTCTGATATTGTTTATGGCGGGTAATTGCCAGGCGGCGCACGCGGCAAACGCATCCGCAGGCTTGCCCCCTAAGGAAGTCTCTAGTGTCCGCGACGAGCGCGGACAGGGGGCGGCGCACGCGGCAAACGCATCCGCAGGCTTGCCCCCCAAGGAAGTCTCTAGTGTCCGCGACGAGCGCGGACAGGGGGCGGCGCACGCGAAGTTCGCTATCGGCAGCCCGGAGACGCGGGCGCACATCCAAAGCTGGGGCTTCCCCCATAAGGAGGGCGTCGTGCTGGCGCTTTGCGGCGGCGGCATGAAAGGACTGTCGCACCTCGGCGTCTTCGAGGTGCTTGAACGCGAAAAAATCCCTGTGGCCGCCATCATCGGCACGAGCATGGGCTCGATCATGGGCGGCCTTTACGCCGCCGGGCATACCCCCGCAGAGATGCGCGAGGTGCTGTCGCGCGTAGACCTTATGGAGATCATGTCCGGGCGCAACCAGACAGATATCATAAACGGCTATAACAGGCCCGCCACCCCGGGCGATTCGTTCTTCTCCCTCACGATCGACAAAGACAAAAACGAGAAGGGACGCCTAGGGGTTCTCAACGCAAAGGACCTGTACACCTTCCTCAGCGATCTCACCTCCAGCGTGTCGGTGACGGACTTCGACAACCTCCCCATCCCCTTCGCCGCGGTGGCGACAAATTTGGGGAACGGCGATACCGTCATCCTGCGCAACGGGAACCTTGCCTCGGCGCTGCGCGCTTCAATGTCGATACCGGTCATCTTTGACCCCTGGCCGATGAATAATATGCTTCTGGTGGACGGCGGTCTGAAAGCCAACCTGCCGGTCCTCGAAGCGAAAAAGATTTTTCCCGGACATCCGATCGTCGCCGTCAACCTGTCGCCCGAGGACATCACGAAGAAGAACGAGAGCTTCCGCACCATGTTCGACGTCGCGTCGCAGACGCTGGACATCCTCATGGTGGAGCAGATACGCAGAAACGTGGAGGCTGCGGACATCATCATTACGCCTGAGGTGAGTGAATTCAGCACCTTCGCCTCCGGAGCCTACGACAAGATAATCGATAAAGGAGTCGAAGCCGCCGAGGAAAAGCTCCCTGAATTGAAAAAGCTTGTCGAAGAAAAATGTCACACCTGGGATCATGGCGGAGTAGAACGCGCCCGGCGGCACAGCCCCCCGACCGTCGCGGAGGTCCGTTTCGAGGGCGTCCCCGAGGGCATCGCGGAAGAGCTGCATGAAAAATATGAGGACTGGATCGGCAAACCGCTTGACATGAGGCTCGTCGCCTCGGCGGTGACGCAGATTTCGGCCCGCAATGATATAAAATCCGTCGACGGACGCACGGAAAATATCTCGCGCGGTTTGGTAGCCGTCATCTTCCAGATAGAACGGCCCGCCAAATATGAGTTCGGCATCGACGGATATGCAAGCAACCTCTACTGGAACCGCTGGATATCGCTCTCGGCGGTCGTACACGACACTCTGACGGCAGGAGACTCGACCGCGCTCGAATACCGTTTCGGCACCACCTGGGGCGCGATGATGCGCTACTTTACGGCGGAGGACGAAAAGGATTCCCAGTGGGGGCTGGTGGCTGCGGGACGCAGGGAGAAGTACGAACCATATAATTACGGTACCGCCGAATTTGAACGATTTACGGCGAAGGGCGCCTGGTACAAACGGATAAACAGCCGCTCGCGCATCGGGATCGGCTACGGCGCGCAGCGCATAACCTCGCTGGGAGACGAGACGATCAACGACCACGGCCCCTATCTATCGTTCAGCTTCAACACCCTTGACGACCCGATACTGCCGACGAAGGGCATGGTCGTCATGAGCGACCTCTGGTTCCCGATAGACCATAACGTAGTCTCCAACACCCAGTTCCGTGCCTATGTCCCCTTCCTCAAAAAAGGCAAGGTGGTCTTAGCGGGCGGGCTCAAGACCGGAGACGCCGACAGCCTCGCCTACGCGGCGATGTTGGGAACGCGTGAGGAGCTCTACAGCCTCGGACGGCATCCGCTCGTCGGAGACCAGGCCTATTGGGTCCACCTCGGCATAGAGCGTGTCTTTACCCGTTCATGGTGGGGCGGCGTCAACGTGGAGATATTCGGCAACTACGGGCAGGTCATGTACGACTGGAACCGCGCCGACAGCCGCTGGGAGGTAGGAGCGGCGCTGTCTATCCCGACCAATAAATTCAGCGGCAAGCTGCTTTTCGTCTACGACGACGACGGCGGATTTACGATAGGCTACACCATCGGCGTACCGCGGTTCTGGGATGGGCCGCTGCCATGATCCCCCCGAGGAAGATAGATAAATTATGGCTGGGCAAAGGTTTTGTCTCCCTCTTTGAGATGTCCGGAGAGCCAAATCTGTCTTTTTCTGAGAGAGGCGTCCAGGGAGCCAAATCAGCGTTTTTCTGATTTGTGCGATAAGTGAGGCAGAAAATCTTTGATTTTCGCAGCCGAACTTAGTTTTTTCATCATTCGGCTGGTAGTTAAATCGGGGTTTATCGTCCTCTTACAATCCCGGAAATCGGCGTTTAGACGTGCGAATAACGAAATAACTGAGGGCTTGCCAAGCGGAGGCGCACCTTAGTGCGCCTCCGCTTGGCAAGCCCTCAGTTCTTATAAAGTTAGTCGTGCGTATAAACGCCGATTTTACGCTTCGCCGCAGACGCCGAAGAACCCCACCTCTTCCGGCGTCATCTCATAGGGGAGGGAAGGCTTTTCCGCGCTCTTCCTGACGGGGATGCCCCGCCCCGCAAGATAGTCTTTCAGCGCGGGGATCGGTATTTCGTTGAAGTGGAAGAGCGAGGCGGCAAGCACTGCATCGGCCTTTCCCCGCGTCAGCGCCTCGTAGAAATGCGCATACTCTCCCGCGCCGCCGGAGGCGATGACGGGGATGTTAACCGAACCGCTGATGAGCTCCGTCAGCTCAAGGTCGTAGCCCGCCCTCGTGCCGTCGCGGTCCATGCTCGTCAGCAGGATCTCCCCCGCGCCAAGCCGTTCGGCCTTCACCGCCCAGCAAAAGGCGTCCATGTG
>CAKSWL010000163.1 GCA_934511335.1 uncultured Cloacibacillus sp.
GCGTCGGGCGTTATGGGGCTGGGGCTTCCCGTATGGGCGGAGCTCGCGGCCTCTTTCGCGGCATCATCATGCCTCGTCGCGCTGGGAGTGAAGCAGGCCCACACGATACAGACGACGAGGATCACGATAGAGACGGAAAAACTGCCGCCGGGCGAAGAGCGGCTGCGCATCGTGCAGCTGACGGACCTCCACCTCGGCCCCTATACCGGCGTCGCGCTGCTGGCTCAGATTCTGCGGCGCGTGCGTGAGGCCGAGCCGGATATGATGGTGGTGACGGGCGACGTCGCCGATGGGCGCCTCGAGGGGCGCGGGCGCGAGATTGCGATGTTCCGCCGCATCAGGCCGCGGTATGGGGTCTATGCCGTTACCGGCAATCACGACTATTACGACGATATCGACAAGGCCCTTGAATTTATGCGCCTATCCGGTATGCGCGTGCTGCGCACGGAGGCGGTCTGCGCCGGCGGCATCGTGGTCGTCGGGGTCGACGACCGCGACCACCTGCGCGAGGACAAATGGGGGCTGTCGCGCTCGGAGACGGTGATCGTCAATACGAAGAGCCGCTTCCGCGATAAGTTTATTCTGCTGCTGCGCCACCGTCCCGTCGTCGAGATCGGCACGCAGGGGCTCTTTGATCTGCAGCTGTCGGGGCACACGCACGGGGGGCAGCTTTTTCCGCTCCTTTCTTCGCGGCTGCTCTTCCGCGGCCGCTCGCGCGGCTTTAAAAAGCTGCGCGATGGCAGTATGCTCTACACAAGCAACGGCGCGGGATATGTCGGCCCCCCCGTGAGGCTCATGGCGCCGCCGGAAATTGTGGTAATAGATCTGGTGAGAAAATAATTGGCGCGTCCGCAGAGGAATGACCCGGAAAAGTTTGGGCGGCTCGACGGTCTCCTGCCGAAGGCCGAAGGCCGGATGGAGACAAACCCGCAAAGCCTGCCGAAGGAGCTCGACGTCGAGGGGCTGCCGGAAGGGCGGTGGATCGTGCGCGGCGTCTACCGCATGGAGCGCGAGTTCGCCTATGGCCGCTGGTACGGCAAGAAGATGCTTGCCTCTCCCGCCGAGAGCGGGCGGGCGCTCTGTCACTGGGGCGGAGATCCCGTGCCCGTCTTCCTCGACACGGAGACGACGGGGCTCTCAGGGGGCACCGGCACCTATGCCTTCCTGATCGGGCTTGGTCTCTGCGGTGAAGAGTCTTTCCGCGTCGTGCAGCTTTTCCTCGCGGGGCCCGCCTGGGAAAAGAGCTGGCTTGCCGCGATCGAGGCTGAGCTGCCGGAGCGGTACGGCCTCGTGACATACAACGGGCGCGCCTTCGACCTGCCGCTGCTGCGCACGCGCTGCACGCTGGCCCGCGCCGTGCCCTCGTGGGGCGGCGCGCGGCACATGGACCTGCTCACCCTCTCGCGCCATTTTTACAGGGGGAGGCTCTCCTCCTGCTCGCTCTCCTCGATCGAAAGAAACGTCCTCGGCCTGCGCCGCGGCGAAGAAGACGTCCCCGGCAGCGAAATCCCGCGGATGTACGCGCAATTCCTCCGCACGCAGGACGCGGGGCCGCTGCGCGGCATATTCTATCACAACACGCTTGACATCGTTTCGCTCGCGGCGCTGCAAATACATCTCGCAGAGCTGACGCGCGGCGAATGTTCCTGCGGCGCGGATATGATCCGCGCCGGCGACCTTTGGGCGGCGAAGGGTTTTCAGAGGGAGGCGCGCGCGGCGTGGGAGGGGGCGCTCGGCTTTCGCCGTGAACGCCACCTTGCGTTGCTGCGCCTCGCGGAGGCGGAGCGCGCGGCGGGCGGCTACGAGGCCGCTTACCGCTACTACGAGGAGTCGCTGAAGACGGAACGCCGCCCCGTGCGCACGCTGGAGGCGATGGCGAAGATCGAGGAACACCGCTTCCACCGCTGCGAAGAGGCCCTCTCCCACGCTATGGAGGCCCTGCGCTGGCTTGATAGCCACCGCGTCTTCAAAGACCGCCAGTGGGAGGAGGACAGAAAGAACCTCCTGTACCGGATAGAGAGGCTGAAAAGAAAGATCGCCGCGCAAGAGTGCGGCGGAGAGATTTTTCCCGGCGGCGAGTCGTAGGCGTGCATCGGAAGAGTCGGCCCCGCGGCGATCAATGCCATTTTCATATATCACGCTAAATGATGTATAATTCATGCCAAATTTACAGGAATTCGACACTTGCCGGATAATATGGAAGGGAGAGCTCCATAAAATGTGGAAGGGCCGTTTTGCACAGGATACGGACGAAGCAGTGATAAACTTTACCCAATCTCTGGACCTTGACTGGCGTATGGCGTTCGCGGACATCCGCGGAAGCATCGCGCATGTGAGGATGCTCGCGCATGCCGGGCTCCTCGATGCACAAGAGGCGGAGACTATAGAAAAGAACCTGCGTGAGATTGCGGAGGAGATAAAGCGCGGGGACTTCACGCCAAAGGTTTCGCTGGAAGATGTACACATGAACATCGAGTCGCGCCTCATCGAAAAATGCGGCGCGACGGGCGCGCGTCTCCACATGGGGCGCAGCCGCAATGACCAGGTCAACACCACCGTGCGTCTCTATCTGCGCAAAGAGCTGCTTGGCATCGGCGAGGGACTTGAGGCGCTTATCTCCGTGCTGCTCAAAAAGGCGGCGGAGCAGGCCGAGATCGTCGTCCCCGGCTACACGCATCTGCAGCAGGCGCAGCCAATCTCGATGGGACAGTTCTGGATGGCGCACGCACAGGCCTTCATGCGCGACGCCAAACGGCTGCTCGCCGCCTACGAGGCCGTCGACGAATCGCCGCTCGGCTGCGGCGCGCTTGCCGGCTCCACGCTGCCGCTCGACCGCGAATTTACGCGCCGCGACATGGGCTTCTCGCGCCTCACGGAAAACAGTATGGATACCGTCGCTCACCGCGACCACTTCATGGACGTCCTCTACTTCGCCGCCGTCTTCGGCGGCCACGTGAGCCGCCTCTCCGAGGACCTCATCATCTATTTCACCACCGAATTCGGCTGGGTCAAACTGCCGGATTCCTTCTGCACCGGCTCAAGCATCATGCCGCAAAAGAAAAACCCCGACGTGCTGGAGATCCTGCGCGGCAAAGCGGGTCAGCTCTCAGGCGCGCTCGTCGACCTGCTGACGATGACCAAGGGCATCCCGCTTACCTACAATCGTGACTTGCAGGACGACAAACGCAGCCTCTTTCGCACGCTTGACTGCCTCAAGGGGATATTCTCCGTCTTCCCCGCGCTGCTTGCGCAGGTGGAGATCGACAAAGAACGGGCCAACCAAGGCTTTGCCGACGGCCTCATCCTTGCCACCGACGTCGCCGAATACCTCGTGCTGCGCGGCGTCCCCTTCCGCGGCGCCCACGAAAAAGTGGGGCACGCCGTGCGCTGGTGCCTCGAACACGGCCGGCCGATGGACAAACTGACGCTTGCGGAGTGGCAGTCATTGATACCGGAGGTGGGAGCGGACCTGCTGCCGCTGCTTTCGCCGCACCGGTCGATGGAGCGCCGCGACACCGCGGGCGGCACCTCGCCGCGTCAGGTGCGGGCGCAGATCGCGCGCGCGCAGGAAAAGCTTGCTTCCTACGAAAAAGAGATGGCGGCATATCGAGAAAAATTGCCGGACATGCTGTAAAAAACTTCGACATGACGAAAGGGGCCTCGCTGAGGCTCCTTTTATTGTTCTCCGGCGCGAGGCCTTACAAGCTTATAAAAATAGAGCTTCTTACGGCCGTGTCATATCTGTTGCCTTGTATGCGCTGAATCAAAAATGAAAAGCAAAAAATTATTATTTCCCTGAGCCGCTATTGACATCTGAAAAGTCAAATGTTATAAGTTATTCGGTTAGCATATGCTAACTAAATAACTTCAGGAGGTATTATAGACAATGGAAAAACTGTTCAAAATGGCTGCGAAGTATAAGTCGGGAGCAGGCGTTTTCGCCCTCATATGCGCGCTGTTCGTCTGCCCGCCGGCGGCGGATGCCCATTATTTCAGCGTCATACCAAAGGTCTCCCACACAGGGGTAGGAAATGAACATCCCGTCATCGTCTCTTTTACACATATCACAACGCAGGCCCAGTATGACTACAACTTCATGAATTTGAATCCCGACGCTGATATGCTGAACGGCAGGCTGATTTATAAGGATGGTACGGAGACGGATCTGACAAACATCTTTGCCGCCTACGACGACCCTGACGGCGACGAGGTCGCGGGAATCGACTCCCGCCGCGCGGTCGCCCTGATCGGCAAGGAGGGGACGGTGATCGCCGCCTGCCGCACCAATCTGAATATTCCAGGACAGATAGTCTATACGGGCTACAGCAAGCATATCTTCAACATCGCCGCCGACGGCCATTCAACGAAAGCGGTCGGCGGCGGCGATGTGGCGGAGATAATTCCCCTGTCCGACCTCGCCATGGCTACGGTCGGCGTGCCGATCAAGTTCAAACTACTCTATAAAGGGAGCCCGCGTGAAGGGGCGGAGATAGAATATGGAAATGAGACCACCCCCATCGTTAAGGGCGAGGAGGGGCCTGAAAACCTCAAAAAACTTGAGACTCCCAGCGATAAAGAGGGCATATTTACCTATACTCCCGATTCCGCGGGAAGAAACACGGTCGCGGCGATGCTGGACCTGGGAAATAAGAGCTATTGCTCGGCGACGCTCTCCTTTGAAGCGAAGGAGCGCTCCGGCGGAGGCAGCGGCGGCTGCAACGCCGCGTCGGCTGTACCAGCCCTTCTTATCCTCCTGGGGCTCTCTCTAGTGCCCGCGACGAAGAAGAGGATAAAGAACAATAAAAGGTAGGTCTGCCTGACACAGGATATTTCTGACGGTATCGCGCGGCGTCTCTTTACGTGGGAGGCGCCGTTTTTTTGTGGGTGGCGCTCCTTTCGGCGCCGGCGGGCAGGCGGCCTTGCAGTTGGAGGCGGTGCTGACGTCAAGAAAGGCTCGCGGACTTTATCGAGCGCGCCGCAAAGACGGCTGCGAAGTTCGGCACGACGCTCGTCTCTGCCGGGATTCCGGCGGAGGCCGACGTTATTACCACGGTGACGACCGGCCCGGAACCTGTATTTGACGGAACGCTGGTGAAGGCGGGGCGCATATCAACGCCGTCGGCACCTTCATGCCGCATAAGCGCGGGCTTGACGAGTATATCGTGCGGTGGGACGTTTCTCGGCGGCGGTGATCACGGGAGAGCTCGGCGATCTGCTTACAGGACGGGCTCACGGGTGCAAAAGCCGGGAAGAGGCAACGCTGATGAAAACGGTCGGCTTCGCAACGCTTGATATCGTGCCGCAGAGACGAAGCGCCCCGTGCCAAAGCTTTTGCCTCGGCGCGGGGCGCGGTTCCTTGAAAAAGGGCGTGTCGTTATTTTAGATGCTGTTTAGATAGTGTCGACAATAGAACCATGTTATAATAGTTGAAAAAATGAAGGAGGGGCCTCCAATGGCAGAAGACTAT
>CAKSWL010000164.1 GCA_934511335.1 uncultured Cloacibacillus sp.
CGGCAGGATAGCACGCCGTCGTAATGAGGGTCGCCAGGCAGAGAGCGGAAGATGGCCTCCGCCCGCTCAAGGTGCTCGCGCGCCTCACCCTTCCGGTTTTCCGCCAGCAGACAGAAGGCTATATTGGTATTGCAGGTCGCGGTCTCGGAGTCGACCCCTTCCAGCTGCTCAAGCAGGCGCAGGGATTTTTCAAAAAAATCCGCCGCCTCTTTGCTCTTGCCCGACTTGAGCAAGGCCTGCGCCATGTTGTTATAAAGACTCGCCCAACGGTAATCAACGGCGGGCAGCAGTTCGCGGTAACGCGCCTCGACGCTGCGGTAGAGCCGCAGCGCCTCCGGTATCCGCTTGAAAGCCGCTTTGGCCGCTGCATAGTTCAGCATGGCAGTCGCGTGATCGATGCCGCCGCAAAGGCCGCTCTCTGAAAGCAGCGCAAGGGCGCGTTCCGCCGCGGCGCAGCTTTTTTCTTCCCTGCCGCAGACGCGCCAGAAGCCTATCAGCTCATTGAAGCAGGAGGCCGCCGTCAGAGGGTCGCCTTCACCTTCGCTTTTTACGGCCACATCTTCCAGGTATCGTCCCGCCTCATTCACCATTCCCCGGGAGAGCATAGATTCAAACCGCCGCAGCACCTCATCAATTTCCATCCGACGACCGCCCTCCTTTCAAACTATTCGCCCCGCGTGAATGAGAGTTGCCGCCGTTACAGCAGCTGCGTTCCGCCGCCGGATACGATCAGCGTCTGTCCCGAGACCCAGGATGACATCGGGGAGGCGAAGAAGAGCACCGCCGAGGCGATATCTTCGGGAACGCCAAGCCTTTTAAGAGGCGTCGAGGCAAGCATCGCCCGCTCCATTTCATCGGTGAGCACGCCGGCGAGCGCGTCGGTCTTTATCGCGCCGGGGGCCACAGCGTTCACTCTAACGGGAGCGACGTCGATCGCCATCTGACGCGTCAGCGCGTTAACGGCGCCCTTCGAGGCGCTGTAGACAGACATATTGGCGCCGCTCATGACGCTCGCCATGGAGCTGACGTTGACGATAGAGCCGTACCCGGAACGCTCCATGTAAGGAAGGCAGAGGCGGGAAAATCTGAAGATGCTGTAGACGTTGAGGTTGAATATCTTGGCCAGGTAGTCGTCGGTAAGCGCCTCAAAATGCTCTTTACCTCCGCCGCCGCCTCCCGTATTGTTGACAAGGATATTGACCGCGCCGAAATCGCGCGCCGCCTCCTCAACGACAGCTATGCCGTCCAGCTCCGCAAGGACGTCGCATCGATAAGCCTTTGCCTGAACGCCGCAGTCCGAAGCGATCTCCGCCGCGGACCGCGCCGCCGCCTCGTAGTTTATATCAAGCAGCGCGACCGCCGCGCCCGCCTCCGCAAGCATCCGTGCCGAGGCTTTTCCAATGCCCGCAGCCGCCCCCGTGACGACGGCGACCTTACCCCTTAAATCCGTGAGTCTGTCCGCTCCCAGCATAACCGCTCATCCCCCATCAGGTTTTTCAATGATTTTACCATCATATTGTATGAACGTCCTCCGGTCAATCACGCACCGTCTGTCTGGCCGCGCCACCGGCAGGTAATAAAAAAGGGCCGGGATCATCCGGCCCTGTGTATTTGATTTTTGCTGTATTTACGCTAGTCTTTTTTATCCTCTGACGCCGCTGGCACCGTCTGGTCGGCGGAAGCCGCCTCGGCCGCCCTCTCCTCGGGGAAGATCGAGGCGTCGAGCACCTTCACGTTCGCGCGCTCGATCAGCTCTTTGTAAAACTTTTGCTGGGCCTCCTGCATCTTCTGATTCTTTATCGTCGCAGTCACATCGCCGCTTACCTCGTTATAGGGCAGTACACGCTCCGCCTCTTTGCTGCGTTTGATGGCAATATAGCTGTGCCCCTCTCCCGCGCCCTCAACAGGGGTTATTTTGTTCAGCGGATAATCCTTGAGGACGGCGAGCTCTTTCTGCCGCATCATCTGCTCCGTAACCAGCATCGGTTTGTCATAGGAGGTCGCCATCTCGATATCGTTCTTGTATTTTTCTATCTCGGCGTCCCATCCCGCGCCGCCGGCGATCGCCTTCTGGGCCGCTTCAGCCGCCGCCTTGTCTTTGAAGGTGGCGATATTGACCATTACGCCCGCGGGCTGTTTGAAGAGGAAGTTTTTCGCCGTATCGTAGAAGGCGCGGGCCTCTTTCTCCTCCACCGTGATATCCTTCTCAAGCGACTCCATGAGCTTCTGCATCTGGAGCTGTTTTTTGATGTCACCTTTTATCTGTTTTTCGGTGATACCGCTGCGCTTCATGAACTCCATAAACTCCTCGCGCGTGGGATAGCTGTCCATCGCTCTTATATAGGCCGCGTTTATCTCATCGCCGGGGACCTCTATCTTCCGATTAGCGATCTCCTTCTCCAGCTCCGCCTGGATCACGATGCCGTCGAGCGCGGCCCTTCTGATCTGCGGAATATCCGCCGAGGTCATGCTGCTGCCGTATTGCTCGGAGATGCGCGCCGCGCTTTTTTCCAGTTCGGAACGCATGATGTTTTTGCCGTTGGCCTCCGCCACCGGGTAATCGCGCATCCCCTCTTCTCCGCCTCTGCTGCCGCGGGCGTAAAGGCCGTATCCGGCAAAGCATGAAGCCACAAAAAAGAGTATTACGATGACCATTATCACCTTAGTGTAATTCCGCATAGTTTTCAGCAAGGGAAATCTTCCTCCTCAAAAAATGATCCAACATACTATTTTTAACTCGACTATGATACGATAGCGCCGCGATACTGTCAAAGAACCGAGGCGAATTTACCAAGCTCCTCGCCCTTAGCCGAGATATATTCCGCGCATTGTGCCGAACAGACGCCGACGTCTTCACTGATCTGCCGTATAAGCGCCTCCGCGCCGTCAAACTTCCGTTCGCCGCGGATACGCCCAATGATGAAGAGCCTTAGATGCGCGTCATAAAGCTCGCCGCAGAAACCTAGCACGTGCACCTCGCAGCGCGGCCTCCTGCCCGCGCCAAAGGTGGGATTGCCGCCGATGTTGAGCGCGGCGCCGCGCCACTCTCCCCCTATATATGAGAGGGCGGCGTAAACGCCGTGCGGCGGGTATATCTTGCCATCCTCGAGCGGGATATTCGCGGTGCGGTAACCAAGATTTCGCCCGCGCTCCTCTCCTTTGGACACCGTGCCGCTGATTATGAAGGGATAGCCTAAGAGCGTCGAAGCCAGCGCCATTTCGCCCGCCATCACGGCCCTCCTCGTCTCGGTACTGCTCACCACGTGCCCGTCGAGCCGGTAAGAAGAGATGACGTCACACGACCAGCCCCGCTCCCGCGCAAGTCCCGCGAGCACCTCGGAGCCTCCGGAACGCCCTCTGCCAAAGCGAAAGTTCTCACCGACGACAAGGCCTCCGACGCGGTATTTCTCCGCGATATAGGCCACGAAATCCTCCGGCGTGAGCGCCGCGAATTCATGGGTGAAATGTATCTTTTCCATGTGCGGTATACCGAGGCGGCGGGCGATCAGGTCTCTCTCTGAAGGGGTAAAGAGCAGCTTAAACTTATCGCGGTTGAGCAGCATCCGCGGATGCCCCTTAAAGGTAATCACTCCCCAGCCGGTCCCCAGCCGCGCGGCCTCCTCTTTCGCCCGGTCAAGAAGCCGGCGGTGGCCGCGATGAAAGCCGTCAAAGGCTCCAAGCGCGTAGATCATTCTGCGCCGCCTCCCTGAATTATGATGTTGACCTCCGGCGCCAGCTCAAAAGTCCCGTCGTGCCTCCGCGCCGCGCAAATGGAAAAAATCCTTTCCGAAGCGACTATCACTCTGCCGGCCGACGGCGCACGTCCAGGGAACGGGCGGCGCTTCAGCCCTTTAAGCGGCACCGGCCGTCCGTGGCGGAGCTGCTCAAACGAATCGTCGTCCGCTTCGTAACCGGGAAACATTCCGTAAAGACTGCCTACGGGGAGCAGTTCCCGGGCAAGCTCCGCGCGGGACATTTTAAACAGCGTCTCCGCGTCTTTAGCCCCGTCGATAGAGAACGGGCCGCAGGAAACCCGCGTAAGGCGGCTCACGTGCGCCAGCGAGCCGAGACGTTCGCCGAGGTCGCGGGCGAAGCTGCGGATGTAGGTCCCCTTATGACAGTCGACACGAAGCCTGATGCGGCCGTCCCCGTCAAGCGGCGAAAGGCGCGATATCCGCACAAAACAAACCGGCTTCGCCTCCGGTATGACGGCCCGGCCGCCGCGCGCCAGCAAATGCGCCCTCTCCCCGTCGATGTGGACGGCGGAGACCGCGGGCGGAGACTGCATGCGCCAGCCCATAAAACCGCAAAGCGCCCTGTCGATCAGCTCGTCGGAGATATGCTCCCACGACGCCCGCGCCGTCACTTCGCCGCTTGCGTCGTCGGTCGAAGTAGCCGCGCCGAAAGTGATCTCCGTCTCATATCTCTTGGGCAGTCCCATGACGAAATTAGAGAGCCGCGTCGCCTGTCCGGCAAGCACCAGCAACAGGCCGGAGGCGGTAGAATCGAGTGTGCCTCCGTGTCCGGTCTTGATCTTTCTGCCCAGGATGCCGCGCACCCTCTGGACGCAGTAGGTGCTTCTGAGCCCCTCGGGCTTATTCAGCGGAAGAATTCCCGAAAGCGACATACTCTTCCGCCTCTTTTTTCACCAGCGCAAGCGTATTTTCAAAGGAGCCGGGGATTTTCGCGCCCGCGGCGTTTATGTGTCCGCCTCCGCCAAACTTCGCGGCAAGGCGGCGCGCGCTGTAGGGCTCGCGGCTCCTCACGCTGAGTTTGGCCTCTCCCTTTTTCTCCGCGAGGAAGAGCGCCACCTTCACGCCCCTTATGCGCATCAGCATATTAACGAGGCCGTCAAGAGCGTTGGAGTCCGCCTCCGCCGCCTCGGCCTCGAAGTCGCGGAGCCAGAAAAGAGCGCACTTTCCGCCGGCAAACAGCTCCGTGCGCGAGAGGGCGAGCCCCCAGAGACGCAGGATTTTATCCGTCATATTTTCGTTGACGCGGTCGTCGATCTCCGCCGGCTTCGCGCCGGCTTTAAGCAAGACCTGCGCGCAGCGGTGGCTTTCCACCGAGGTCGAACTGTAACGGAAGTTGCCGTTGTCGGTTACCAAGGCCGTATAGAGAGCCGACGCCTCTTCCGCGGCGATCCCCCTTCCGTAAGCTTCAAGTATCGCGGTGATAATCTCCGCGGTGGCAGAAGCCTCCGGCACGACCAAATTTGTTTTGGCAAAATTCGTGTTGTCGCCGTGATGGTCTATGTTGACGGAGTCCGCGCAGGCCGCCAGCAGTTCCCGCATATCGGCAGGAGCGCGCCGCTCCGTGCTGATGTCGACGGCGACAAGCAGCGCTCCCGCCGCCTCCCGGGGCGTGAGCTCGCTCCCAGCGCGCAGCTCCTCTGAAAAGGGAAAGAAAGAAAACACCTCCGGAAGCCGGTCCCGCGAAAAAATCAAGACGGACTTACCA
>CAKSWL010000165.1 GCA_934511335.1 uncultured Cloacibacillus sp.
GGTTTTGAACTCAGCCGCGAACGCCCCTTCCGTTCCGTGCATCACACCGCAAGCGCCGTCTCGATATGCGGCGGCGGCTCGGCGCTCCGACCCGGGGAAATCAGCCTTGCCTCGCGCGGCGTGCTCTTCCTCGACGAATTTCCCGAATTTTCACGCGCTGTGATCGAGTCTCTGCGCCAGCCGCTGGAAGACGGTTCGATAACGGTGAGCCGCGCTGCGGGAAGCGCCGTCTACCCGGCGAAGGTGCTCGTCGTCGCGGCCTGCAACCCCTGCCCATGTGGTTTTGCGGGGGATAGCGAGCGGCCGTGCACATGTACTCCCTTCTCGCTCGAACGTTACAGAAGAAAGCTATCCGGCCCGATCTTGGACCGCATCGACCTGCACGTCGCCGTTCCGCGGCTGACTCCCGAAGAGCTCGTCTCGCTCGGCGACAGCGGCGGGGAGCGCAGCGAAGCGGTGCGCGCCCGCGTCGCCTATGCGCGGGAGGTTCAGGCCCGGCGCTGGGCGGGGCTGGGCTTTCAATGCAATTCTGAGATACCGGAAAAATTCCTGCGCCGCAGCGCCTCGATGAAACCGGAGGTGCGTTCCTTTATTTTGGAGGCGCTTAAGGGCGTGAAACTGTCGGGGCGCGGCCTTTCACGCGTGCTGCGCGTTTCGCGGACGATCGCCGACCTCGCGGGCGCGCCGCAGATAGAGGTCGGACATGTTGCCGAGGCGATTAGTTACCGCGAGGGGGAGGCTACCTCATGGATGACCGTCTAAAGCTGATGCTGCTTTTGAACAGCATAAACGCCAACGCCGCCGTGCTTGCGAAGTTCCTTTTGACCGGCGCCGAGCCGCGCGAGTTGTGGAATCCCGCAAAAGCAGACGTCGCCAAAGAGCTCTTCGGCGAAAAGAGCCTCGCGAGGCTGCGCGCCGCCTGTGGCGCGGCCTGGGCGGAGCGGGAGCTTGAACGGGCGGAAAAACTTGGCGTGCGCCTGCTGACGGTGGACGACGTGGACTATCCGCAGGAGCTATTCGACCTTAAGGACGCGCCGCTCGTCCTATATTGGAAGGGCGGCGCGCAGCGGCTGCCGGACAAAAAGAGGATCGCGGTCGTCGGCACACGCCGTATGAGCGCCTACGGCAGGAATGTCTCGCAGCGGCTCGGAGCCGCTTGCGCCGCGCACGATATAGCGCTGATCAGCGGCGGCGCGTGGGGCGTCGACGGCTGCTCGCAGGAAGCCTGCTGCTGCGGGGGAGGGGAGACCTTTGCCATCCTGGGCACCGGCGTCGACCGTGTCTACCCTGCGGCCAATAAAAAATTATTTGATAAGATCGCCGAACGCGGCGCGCTGGTCTCGGAATTTCCCCTTGGCGCGAGCGGCGAACCCTGGCACTTTCCCCAGCGCAACCGGATCGTCGCCGCGCTTGCGGAAAGGGTCGTGGTGGTTGAAGCCCCGCTCAAAAGCGGTTCGATGATCACGGCGCGCCTTGCGCTGGAACTTGGACGGGAGGTCTGGGCGGTGCCGGGACAGATATACAGCGCCAACTCCGAGGGGACGAACCGCTTGATATATGACGGGGCCTTTCCCTATACCGGTGAAGACCTCTTCCTCAGCGCCTGCGGCGTCGCGCCGGAGGCCGCCGCGGGGCGGGGCGTCGCTCCAGAGGGGGAAATTTCCGCCGAAGAGAGGCAGATTTTCAAATCTCTCGCGGAAAACGGGGCGATGACGATTGACAACCTATCGCTTGCCGTTAAAATGAGCCCCGCTGACCTTTTAAAAAATATCGCGCTCCTATCCGCGAAAGGGATTGTTTTTATGTCCGCACCGGGACGCTACAGCGTAAAGGGTAATCTGTGAGAAAGAGGTGTCCGCAACGATGGCTGCAAAAAAAACCGTAAAACAGGATGAGGCGGCATCCCAAGAGATAAAAAAAGGCGACGTAAAACCCTGCGCCGAAAAAGAGACCAAAACAAAGGCGGAGACGGCAAAGAAAACGACGAAAACGACAAAGGCCGCTAGTGCCGCCGCTACGACGACGAAAAAGAAAGCTCCCGCGGCAAAAGCCTCGCGCAGTCAGAAATTTTCTCAGTACGACGGCAAGACGCTCGTAGTGGTCGAATCTCCTGCGAAGGCCAAAACGCTTGAAAAAATCCTTGGTTCGCGCTATAAAGTGCTCGCGAGCTTAGGACATGTACGCGACCTGCCTAAGGGCCGTCTGGCGATAGACCTTGAACATGATTTTGAACCGGAATATATACAGGTGCGCGGCAAAGCCGACCTCATAAAGACGCTTAAAGGGGCCTCCTCCGCAAGCAAGCGCACGCTGCTCGCCTCCGACCCCGACCGCGAGGGTGAGGCGATCGCCTGGCACTTGGCTTCGTTGCTCGATATCGACACAGAGCAAAAATGCCGCATCAGGATGCACGAAATTACGGAGCATGGCGTAAAGAGCGCCATCTCCGAACCCGATACGATAAATATGGAGCTTGTCGAGGCCCAGCAGGCGCGCCGCGTGCTCGACCGCCTCGTCGGCTACGAACTGAGCCCGCTGCTTTGGTACAAGGTCCAGCGCGGCCTGTCCGCCGGGCGCGTGCAGTCAGTGGCGCTGCGCATCGTCTGCGAGCGCGAAGAAGAAATAGAGCGCTTCATCCCCGAGGAGTACTGGCTCATGGACGTCGACGCAAATAGCCTCGATAAAAAGCGGGGATACAAACTGCGCGTTGAAAAATACAAAAACAAGGCGTTGACGATAAATAACGAAGAAGAGGCGCGGCAAATAGAACGGGCGATTCGTGCGGGGCGGCTGACCGTCGACGATTTCAGCACGAAAGAGAGCAAAAAACAGCCCAATCCGCCCTTCAAGACCAGCACCTTGCAGCAGGAGGCCTCCCGCCGCTGCGGATTTGCGCCGAAGCGTACCATGCGCATCGCGCAGGCGCTCTATGAGGGCATCGAGATACCGGGACGCGGCCCAACGGGTCTCATCACCTACATGCGTACCGACAGCCTGCGGCTCGCGCCAGAGGCGCTCGACGCCTCGCGGGCCTTTATCGCGAACAGCTTTGGGGAAAATTACCTCCCCGACAAGCCCAACGAATACATGCCCAAGGGCAAGGCGCAGGACGCCCACGAGGCGATACGCGCGACAGACCCGCTGCTTACTCCGGAGTCTCTCAAAGATCACCTTACGCCCGAGCAGTACAGGCTTTACGAGCTGATATGGAGCCGATTCATCGCCAGCCAGATGAAGGACGCCGTGGTGGCGCGCACGAACCTCATCTGCTCCTCCGCCGATTACCAGATGAAACAGTCCGGCGTCGTCGTCACTTTTGACGGCTGGGGACGCGTCTATCCGCTCGGCATCAAAGATGTGACGATGGAGCCCGCGGTAAAGGGCGAAGAGTTTGCAATAGAAAATATCACCGCGGAACAGAAATTTACCCAGCCGCTGCCGCGCTACACCGAGGCGGGGCTCGTCAAGGCGCTCGAAGAAAAGGGGATCGGACGTCCTTCGACATACGCGACGATCATCGACACCCTTTCACTGCGCGGCTACGTCGACCGCGGCGAAGAAGATAAAAAGCTGATCCCGACAAAGCTCGGAAGACTCGTCAACAGCTTCCTTGTAAGATACTTCTCATCGATCGTCAACGAGGACTTCACGGCGGCGATGGAGGGCGAGCTTGACCAGGTCGAAGCAGGCGAAATTGAGTGGAAAAAACTGATGGCCGACTTCTGGCAGGGCTTTAAGCCAGTCGTCGACGAGGTCTCCGCGCACGGCGAAAGCATGAGGCCGGAGCCTGAACTGATCGGCGAAAAATGTCCCGAATGCGGGCATGAGCTCATCATAAAGCGCGGACGCTTTGGCGAGTTTATCGCCTGCACCGGTTATCCGGAATGTAAATACACAAGAAAAATCGTGAAGACTACCGGTATAAAATGCCCGAAATGCGGCGAGGGCGAGCTGATACGCCGTAAGGCCACCAAAGGCAAGATGAAGGGGCGCTTCTTCTACGGCTGTGAACGCTATCCAGACTGCGACTACGTCTCGTGGAAGAAGCCCGGCAAAGAGGGCGCGGCGGAAGAGCCGGCGGCGGTGGAGCCAGATGGCGCCGACATGTAAAACGGTGACGGTCGCCGGCGGCGGGCTTGCGGGCTCCGAAGCCGCTTGGCAGCTTGCGGAACGCGGCGTGCGCGTGCGCCTATGCGAGATGCGTCCCTTGAAGATGACCCCCGCGCACGAAACGCCGCTGTTGGGCGAGCTCGTATGCAGCAACTCGCTTGGCGGAGACAAAACTACGACCCCCGCGGGCATATTGAAGGCCGAGCTCAAACGCTTGGACAGCCTCATCATGCGCTGCGCCGAGGAAAGCCGCGTACCCGCCGGCAACGCGCTCGCTGTGGACCGCGAAGTCTTCGCGCGCCTTGTCGACAGCCGTATCGCCGGCCATCCTAATATCGAACTGGTGCGCGAAGAGCTGACCAATATCCCTGAGGAACCGGCGATAATCGCCACAGGGCCGCTCACCAGCGAGCCGCTGGCACGGTCGCTCGCGTCGCTTACGGGAGAAGACTTCCTGTATTTTTACGACGCCGTCGCGCCGATCGTCGACGTCGGCACTGTGGATATGACGAAGGCCTTCCGCGCCAACCGCTACGGCACGGAAGCCGACTATATAAATTGTCCGATGGACGAAGAGGAGTACGCCATCTTCTGGAATGAGCTTGTCAATGCAGAGACTGCGCCGCGCCATGACTTTGAAGAGGAGCAAATGCGTCATTTCGACGGCTGCCTGCCGGTAGAGGTAATAGCGAAACGCGGCGAAAAAACGCTGCTCTTCGGCCCGCTGCGCCCCGTGGGTTTTGAGGCGGCGCACGGCGGACGGGAGCCCTACGCCGTCGTACAGCTGCGCCAGGACAACGAAGAGGGGACTCTTTTTAACATCGTCGGCTTTCAGACGAACCTAAAATGGGGAGAGCAGGAGCGTGTATTCAGGCTTATACCGGCGCTCCGGGAGGCGGAATTCGTCCGTAAAGGAGTGATGCACCGCAATCTCTTCGTCTGCGCCCCGAAGGTGCTTGATCCATATCTCCGCTTCAAAGGGCGCGAGGCGCTCTTCATAGCCGGACAGGCCTCCGGAGTCGAGGGATATATGGAGAGCACGGCGATGGGGCTGGCCGCCGCGCTTTTCGCCTATCTGGGGATCAACGACCTGCCGATGGCCGATTTTCCGCCGGAGACCGCGATCGGCTCGCTGCTGAACTACCTGTACACGGCGCTGCCTGCGAGCTTCCAGCCGATGAACGTCAACCTCGGCATCTTCCCGCGCCTCCCCGGTAAAAAACTCCGTAAACGGACGGAACGCTGCGAAGCCTACGCCCTCCGCTCGCGCGGCGCCCTGGAGAAATTTATCTCCGAGAACGGGCGGCTGTTCCCCTCTAGGGAAA
>CAKSWL010000166.1 GCA_934511335.1 uncultured Cloacibacillus sp.
CGTCGAGGTAGGTATGGTTGATCCAATAGGTCCCCTTCATCGAGTCGCCGGCGATCTCGTTCATGAATTCGCCGTAGCCGTCGCCGCCGATGATCGTGATGTCCATCCCCAGCTCCTTAGCCTGCTTGATGATGAGGGCCATATCTTTGCCCATACCCGGCAGGAAGAGGGCGTCGGCGCCGGAATTCTTGATCTTCGTCAGCTGAGCGCGGAAGTCGACGTCCGTCTCACGATAACCTTCATCAGCCGCGATCTTGCCGCCGAGCTTTTCGTAGTTCTTAATAAAGAACTCGCGAAGTCCGTGCGCATAGTCGGAACCGACGTTGTAAAGGATAGCGGCCTTCTTCTTGCCGAGATCCACATAGGCGAGGTCGGCGCCCAGGGCACCCTGATAGGGGTCGGTGAAGCAGATACGGAATGAATAGGGGCGGACCTTGCCCTTGTTATCGACCGTCACGAGGGGGTTCGTGCCGACTGTCGATATCTGCGGGGTCTTGCCCTTGTCTACGATCGGCGCCGTCGCGATGTTGATGCCGCTGGAGTTGGCGCCGACGATGACGCAGACTTTGTCATTCTCTATCATGCGACGCACCGCGTTAACCGCGTCTTCGTTGCGTGTCTTAGTGTCGTAAGCCACCAGTTCGATAGGACGTCCAAGTAGTCCGCCGGCTTTGTTGATGTCATTGACTACCATCTTGGCCATATTGACCTCTGTCTGTCCGTAAGCGGCGTAGTCCCCGGTGAGCGCCGCAAGGTAGCCGATCTTGATCGGCTCGGCCGCGAACGCGGCCCCGGCTGCGGAAACAACGATGATGAGAGCTAGTAAAGCTAGTACTTTTCTCAATATAGTGCACCTCCATATTGTATTGTGTATCAGCTGATCGCTTTACTTATTTTATAGTTATGTCTGGGAAATGTAAAGAAAAACCGCTATGGTTAATTTTGTTAATTAAATTTTTTGAATTGAACGGCAGATAGAGTTCAGTTTTAGACAAAATGAGCGGCGGTTAAACAAAACCGCCGCCCGTAAGCGTCTGCTATTTAATCTTTTTCCTCACCGCCGACACGCCCAACAAGAGTGAAAGCAGCGGCAGGGCCGCATACGCTCCCGTATTACAGCCGCCGCCGTCGCCGCCGCTGGCAGGCCCCTTCTTCGCCGAGGCTGCCACCAATTTGACATTATTGCCCTCGTCGATAAACGCCCCCGTTATCTGGCAGATCCCGTCAGAGACGGCAAGCGCCTCATATTTTTTATCTTTCCAGTTGTATGCGTACCATGCAGCCTCACGAAGATCTACGTCGCCGGCAAACTCGGGCGGCGCCGCGGCAAATTCCCCGCCTTTCAGCCACATCCAGACCTTACTTACACACAATACGTCCATGCCGAGCGCGGCGGCGATTTCGTCCTTTTCGGCGGCGCTGTAGGGGAGCACCCATTCTACCATCGCGTTTTCGGTCGCGAAGGGGGCCGTCAGCTGGCCGATGGAGTAGCTGTCAAGCCTTTCCGCACCCATGTACCGGTAGACGGGATATTCTGCACCGACCTCGGCTTTGAAGAAGCCTTCGCTTACGGGATCTCCGCCCATCTTCGGCATATCGGTTTTCATGCAGAGATAATAATTGCCGTAGTTTCTGAGTGAAAGCGGTTCCAAAGCGTACGCCGCGTGGGTCGCGCGTACCTGGTCCATATACATAACGTAGGTATCTTTAGGGAAAATCATTTTTTTCTTTGCCGCCGATACCTCCGTTATCACCTTCGCATCGCTCCAGCCGGTCATTCCTGAGGGTACGACATTAGTGTCCCCAATCATCGCGGAAGCCGCGTCTACCGTATATGCTTCAACCTCAATCTCACACTCTCTATTCAGCCGTTCAAAGACTACCCCTGAATGCGCGAGCCTTGCGATCGTGGCGTCGTTGGCCTTGATTATATTGGCGCGCGGCTGGACGACCGAAACATTGGGAGTGCCGTTTCTTGAGAGGAACATTTTGCTCTCAACGACGCCGGGCTTTACAGACCATGATTTATCAGCCGCGTTCTGCGTCGCGGTAAGGACCGGAATATCATGCTTTACGCTCTCTTCGGGATAATGGATCGTAAGAACTAGCCGGTTATCGTCGGCCACCCGTTCGCCCCGCGCCGCCATATCGGCCCGCGCCTGCAGGACCGTGGCATAAAATTCCTCCGCCCTTTCGTAAGCCGTTTTGAGCACCGACTCATATACCGCGACATGGCCGGCGATGCGAAGCCCAAGGTTCACCCCGATGGCTGGCGTGGTGGACTCTGTCAGTATGCTGCAGGCTCCTTTAAGGCCAAAAGAGGGGTCTGTGATCCCCGTGTCGATCGCGCCGTCAAAAGTCTGCAGGGCAACGTATTTCTCGCCGCCCTCCGCCGCCGCAACACAAATGATCTCATCACCGCTCTTCGCCCGCACGTCGGCGGACACATAGCCGCGCAGCCCCACAACCCGCCCTGGAGTCTCTCCTGGAGGAGTGGTCCTGGTCTGCGTATACCACGCCCAGTTCAGCCCTTTGTCCTCCACGTTTTTGTGGTAGGCTGGTTCAAAAACATCGCTCACATACCTTTTCAGCGCCTCTGGATGATTATAAATCGGCGAGATCAGCGTGGCGACGTCATAGCCGCTCCAATCTACCGTCAGCCTCGTAGAAGCTCCGTCGACGTAGCCGGTCCCCGTAGTGAATCCCATCTCGTGGGCGTCTCCGAAGAAGAACGGCTCATATTCATTGGTCAGCCGGTGCATCGTCCTCGTTATCGCCGACTCAAACCCCTGATTGTCGCGGTTCTGGTCTATGTTGATGCGGTAACGGTACGAGTTCGTTCCACGCTGGTTTCTCCACGCACCGTCGACATTATAGCGGGGGACGATGACTACGGAGATCTTTTTCAGCAAGTAGTTCAGATCCCCCTCCGCAAGCCTCTTGGCAAGTACCTGCATCGCGTCGCCGCCGCTCGACTCGCCTCCGTGTATCTGCCCCTGCAGCCAAATGACCGGTTTTTTCAGCGCCTTTACCTCATTGGGAGAGAATACGGGAGGATCGCTGAAGACAAGAAGCGGAAGCTTAAACGAGCCGTCGGATACGGAGGCGGCACCTTCAGCCTTCCCATAGCTGGGAAATTCGCCGATTATCTTCCAACGCAGATTTTTTGTCGAAAGCGAGGCGATGAAACCAATAAGTTCGTCCTGCGTCGCCTGATATGATTTTTCACCAAGTTTGCTGCTGCCCTTGCCATTGGTTATTCTCGGCAAAAAACCAAAGTCAAGACCGGTGCCGGCAAATTTTTCGTCATGATAACTTCTGAGATACTCAGGATAGTCCAGTTCCGCACTGTTAATGCCTCCCCACGGGATCGGCGGGGGCGCGGCGGCCGAGTTCGACGGCAACGCAAACAGTAGAACTGCTGCTAAAAGCCACATCCCGATAGAAACCTGATCCAACGTCCGTTTCATTGCAAATCACCCTCCTTATAATTTTTCAATACCTGGTTCCCCTATCGCCGCGCAATGTTTTTTAAAAATAAGCACCCCCTTTTATGGACAAAAAAGGATACACATACCTATGGCTTGTATAAAACAGTCCCTACAAACCTAAAGTAATTGAACTACAGCGACGCATTTCGCCATAAGGCCATTAATGTCTCGGCTCTTTTATCAATATAACTAAAGAACCTTAGTACTCTAATACTATAGTGTTATGAGTCTTGTTATCTTAATACACAGCACACTATGATGTCAAGAAACTAAGAAGGGAGAAATAATAGTGGTGATACAGTTATCGATTCGCCTTCCAGATAAATTGCATACAAAAGTTAAGATTCTTGGCGTATATGAAGAGCAAACGATCAATGAAATGGTCGTGGAAGCCTTACAAAATAAAGTTGACGCATGGGAAAAATCAAACGGCACCATCCCAACGCCCAACATACCTGACTGATATCCTGCACTCTCAGCATGAGTATTCTTAACAAACAATAAAAAAAGAGCCTTCAGAATCATTACCGAAGGCTCTTCGCTATTGCCTGTATTTTATCTTATCATCCTCAGCCGTTTACCTGCTGGCCGCTCTCTTTCGCAAGTTCTTTCAGCAGTTCGCGCTCTTTGGCGGTGAGGCTTTTCGGAACTTTGACCTTCACCAGGATGTTCATGTCGCCGCTGCCTTTGCCTTTTAGGCGCGGCATTCCGCGCCCGCGGATGCGCAGCTTAGAACCGGCCTGCGTTCCCGCCGGGATGTCCAGCCTCTCCATGCCGTCAAAGGTTTCTACTTTTACCTCGCAGCCGAGCGCCGCCTGCGGGAATGATATCTCCACCGTCGTATTGAGGTCGTCGCCCTTGCGCGTGAACCGGCTGTCGGGCATCACCTCCGTGAGGATGAAGAGGTCGCCCGCGGGGCCGCCGTTGATCCCCGCCTCGCCTTTGCTTGAGACGCGAAGCCTCATGCCGGTATCCACGCCCGCCGGGATTTTGACCTCCACGTTTTGGACGCGCCTGACGCGTCCCTTTCCGCGGCATTCGGTGCAGACTTTGTCGACGGTCTTGCCCTTGCCGTGGCAGGTGGTGCAGGTGACCGTCTGCTGCATCTGCCCGAAGGGGGTGTTTATCACCTCACGCATCTGGCCTGTGCCGTGACAGGCGGGACAGGTCTCGACTTTGCTCCCCGGCTCGGCGCCGCTGCCGCCGCAATGTCTGCATGTATCGAGGCGCGTAATATCGATATTGCGCTTGAGCCCCCGGTAGGCCTCCTCAAGCGTGACCTTAACGGTGGCCTCAAGATCCGCCCCCCGGCGCGGCGCGTTAGGATTCGCGGTGCGTCGGGCGCGGCCTCCGCCGAAGCCTCCGGCTCCGAAGAGGTCGCCGAAGATATCGCCGAGGTCTTCCTGCGTAAACGTCTGTCCCTGTCCGCCGAAACCTCCGAAGCCGCCCGCCCCGCCGAAGCCCCCGGGCGGCATGTCCCCCACATAGCCGAACTGGTCGTACTGCGCCCGTTTTTTGGGGTCGCTCAAGACTTCGTTCGCCTCGTTGATCTCTTTGTATTTTGCCTCCGCCTCAGCGTTGCCCGGGTTCGCATCGGGATGGTATTTCCGCGTCAAGGTACGGTAGGCCTTTTTTATTTCGTCAGCCGATGCTCCCCGGCCAACACCCAATATTTCGTAATAGTCTTTTTTACCGGGAGCAGCCATCAGCGCTTCACCTCGCCATAAGATTTAAAGTCTGGCCGCGCCTGAAAACCGTTTAACAGGAATAGACAGAGGCGCGCCCTTCAGCATTTGCCGCACAGGATTATACACCCGTGCGGCTATTTGTCAAGATTAGTTAAAAATTTTTGAACCACTGGTGCAGCGTTAGTTCATTTAGAGGCGCCTGCCGCGGAGGTCCGCCTCGCGGCGGGCGCTTTAATGATTTTTATAGGATTAATT
>CAKSWL010000167.1 GCA_934511335.1 uncultured Cloacibacillus sp.
CGTTGTACATGACCTTGCGGCGGTTGGCGCCGGCGCCTTCGGCCATGAATTTATCCTCCTGCGAGGGCGAGTGCGTGAGCACGACGTCGACGTCGCCGTTGCGGCCGTACTCAAGCGCCTTGCCGGTACCTACGGAGACCCACTGGATCTCGATGCCGGTATCCTTGAGCAGGATGGGGGCAAGATAATCAAGAAGTCCGGTGTTGTCGGTGCTGGTGGTGGTCGCCATCCGGAGCACGGGGGCCTTGGCCGCCGCGAGCGAGCCGAAGGCCAGCAGGCAGGCGACGATAAGTAACGCGATTATGGAACCTTTCTTGTTGATACGCATGGGTAAAAACCCTCCTCGTGAGATTTTTGCTGCGTTACAGCCGATATTCAAAACCCGCGGGGAGTAAGGGATATAAAAATAGAAGCGCCGAGCTTCCGTGAACCCTTTTCCGCAACGGGAGACGGCTTCCGTTTCCAAAAGCCGCCCTAACGACCGCCTCCCATAGCCTCAGGCCGTAGGAAAGACGATTTCAGGGACGTATGCAGGCAACATACGGCATAGCTTCCGGGCAGAAAAAATCTGCGCCGCGGTTATTGTACACTATCTCCCGCGGTCATTTCAACAGATAAAAACAAGAGGGAAGACAAGGGGTGTTGGGGGCACCCCTTGCTGATGTGGAGATTTTGTGTGTTTTTAAGGCATTTGTGATAAAAATAAACGGGTCGTCGCCCTTAGATAGAGCACGGCCCGCAATACAACCATCAGCCGTTCTCCTTTCCAAAGGGAGGCTGTCTCGTTTCCCAGACAACCCTGTCGGCCTGAAAACCTTAGAGTTTTTCCTTAGGTGCGCAGGCTCGGAGAACCATTATTTATTTTATCTACGTGAATATGTTACAATAAAGAAAATAAAAAGACAAGCATTCTGTTCGCAATTACTCATAAAAATTTTTGAAGCTAAAGAGAGGCGACCAGCATGGCGACACTGCACCTACCATCAAATATTCCAAAGCCGACGCTCCAGGAGATAAGGGAGTGTCCGATCATCAAGCACTTTGACGACCTCGGCATCTGGTTCGGCATCAACCCGCCCTGTATCGACGCCCGCGACATGGTGCTGCACCTCTCGGACACTCCCTACACTATATATTCCTACCTGCGGCGGGCGCTCCGGCGGCTCAACCCCGCCTGGGTCGTCCACACGGGAGATTTCGTGGACAACGTCAAACTCGAAAAGCGTCCGGGAATGCTCGACCTCTACCAAAAAAAGGTGAAGGACTTTCTCTCCATCTTCGAAGAGAAGGATTACGGAGCCATCCTAGTCACGGGAAACCACGACCACGTCCCGACTCTGCTCGATGAGCCGCGCAGCCCCTCCGTTCAGGTCTGGACCGGTCCGGGACGTTTTTCACTGGGACAGTTCAGCTTCCGGGCCGGACATACCTACGAGGATGTGAAGGGCGAGCCTGAGCAGTACAACCTCTACGGGCACAACCTCGTACACGCGTCGGGCTGCACGGAGGAGGGGAAAATGTACCTCAACGGGCTGCAGGCGATGCATCTGATCCACATCCGCACGGGCGAGGTGACGGCGATCCCCTATCCGCCGGGGACGGACAACGCGCGGCTCCAGCGCAAACGGGTCTCGCTGTAAATCCATTTATGAAGGAGGCAGGATAATGATATCTCTGGTAAGAACAGGACCAGAAAGCATCGCGATGAAACTTTCCTCTGAAGTCGCCGAGATACGCCACAAGCTCGGCGCGTGGGGGACGCTGATTTCGCTCGACGCCGAGGAGGCGCTCAGAAAATACGGCCCGACGCGGCGGCTCGTATTTCTCACCCTTCCCGCGGAGGAGGGCGGCACATCACAGGAGACCTACGTTTCGGAAAACCCGCTGGAGCTTTTCCTCACGACGCTGATAAACAGCCGCATGACCGGCGGCGTAGAGAACGTCAGCATGATGCCCGGCTACATCATGATGCGCCTGATGGGAGACTTCGAGCGCGGCATAACATCCATCCAGAGAGACATCGGCGGCGAGATCATCGACCGCGACCCGATCTTCCGCCCCGACATCCCCGGCACCTCCTCCATAATATACTTCACGCCCAGGTCGCTTGCGAAGACCATTCCCGTCTACGACATTTATAAAAAGGCGCTGCTCATCCACACCCGCTCCAAGGGGGCGATCGTCCAGTATCTCTCCGTCCACGGCATCGAGTACCTCGGAGACGCGCTCGGCACCCCCGACTGGAACGATATCGAAATAAAAATATGCGACTCCGACGGCCTCTTCGACCTGCACCGGCAAAGGCTGCTGACCGTAACGCAGGGGATGCAGATCGGGATCGTGCTCGAAGAGAGGTGGGAGCGCGAGCAGGCGCTGACGCGGCGCACCATCCCCGTCTATATGGTGAAGCTCTACACGCCGCTGGATATCGGCACGATAAAGAAGCTGGCGATGGGGATGGAATACAACGACCGCGGGCAGCGCTTTGTGGACTTCGACGTCTACCACGGCGACCGCAAAGTATCGGCCTTCACGGAGCTGGAAAAAAATCCCGGCAAAACGCGCAACGAACTCGGCGTCATCAACCGCAACGAGATCCTGAAAAACATCGACATCGACTCGATAAACGAGCTGCTGCGGCTGGAAGCCGAGATAGAGAGACAGCGGAAAAGGCCAGTCGGTGCCAAGAATACCGCTTAATTATAGATAGATTAAATATTTAATAGCTATATTTTTGATAATTTTCGCCCCTTACTATCGACCTTCTGGGATTGTTTAAGGACGAAAATTATTTTTGTGCCTTTTGCTCGACAACATAGTTAACCATTTTATCTTTTTATTGCCGTTTTCTAAAATTACTATTAAATCTACAAAAGAATACAGCCTTTAAAATCATTTTTACTCTCTTTATTATAAAAAACATCCTAATTTAACACAAAATTTAATGTTCAGTATTTTTATTTTTTATTATTGCCGTAGAATTTAAAATGTGGTAAACTAAAGTTGCTCTATAATCACCGCATCGAATTATTTGATTTTTAATTATATAAAGAAAGGAGAGGGCGTCTTCACATCAGTGTCACCTTAAGTGAGGACGCGGGAAGATGTCACATTTTATTCTCACATTACGGAAAGCGAGGTATATGCATGGCTGAAATCAAAAAAGGCGGCGAACAATTCTCAAGTCGCTGGGGACTTTTATGCACCATACTCGGCATGGCGGTAGGCACCGGCAATATCTGGCGCTTCCCGCGCGAAGTTGCCTCCAACAACGGCGGCGCTTTTATCCTTATGTGCTTCATTGCGCTGTTTGTCTGGGCAGTGCCGCTGATCTGCGCCGAATCGGTCTTCGGAAAGAAGACCCGCATGGCGAACGCCGGCGCCTTCAAGGTGCTGCTGGGAGAGAAATACGCCTGGGTCGGCGCTTTCTGCGCGATGGTCTGCATCATGCTCGGAAGCTACTATGTAGTCGTCCTTGGCTGGGTAACGAAATATCTCGTTCTGATCTTCACCGGATTCCTCGACGCCGTAAGGGCCGGGGGAACTGATTTTGCCACAGAGTTCTTCAAAGGCTTCGCGACTACGCCCCCCTCCTATGAAGCCTGGGCCTGGTTCGCCTTCGCCGTCGTGCTTTCCGCGATCATCATCTTCCGCGGCATCCAGGGCGGTATCGAGACGGCGAACAAGATCATGATACCAGCCGTCTTCGTACTCCTCGCCGTCCTTCTCGTGCGCGTCGTGATGTTTCCCGGCGCCTGGAAGGGCTTTGAGTACATGTTCCACGTAGACCCCAAAGACTTCCTCAACCCCCGGATCTGGCTGGCGGCCTTCACGCAGGCGGCCTGGTCCTCCGGCGCCGGCTGGGGCATGTTCCATGTCTATTACGTCTATGCCGCGAAGGATGAGGATATCGAGCTCAACTCCTTCACGGTCACCTTCGGCGATATGGTCGCGGCGATGCTCGCCGCTATGGTCGTTTTGCCCGCCGTTTTCGCCCTGGCCCCTGACCCGCAGGCGGTCATGAAGTCCGGCGCCAACGGCCTGACCTTCGTTCATCTGACGAACCTCTTCGCCCATACCTCTGGCGGCTTCGTCATGGCGGTGCTCTTCTTCCTCGCCCTCTTCTCGGCGGCACTTTCTTCGGTCATCGCGATGCTGGAGACCGGCACGCGCAACCTCATCGACATGGGCTTTTCGCGCGTCAAGGCGACGATGTGCGTGGCGATCTTCTTCATCTTCGTCGGCTCCTTCTCGGCCCTCGACAACCGGGTCTTTGAAAACCAGGATATGGTCTGGGGCGTCGGGCTGCTCGTCGTCGGGCTCATCTATTCGCTGGCCTCGCTCAAGTACGGCGTGGATAAGCTTTGGGAAGAGGATATCATGCCCTGCTCCGACATCAACGTCAAGTGGATGTGGAGCTGCATCAAGTTCTTCCCCCTTGAGTTCGCCTTCGTCTGGGGCTGGTGGATGTGGGACGCCGCTTCTTGGTATCCGGGAGAGTGGTTCAAGTTTTGGCCGATCACGAAGTACCAGTACACGCCGGGGGCAATGGTCGTTGAATGGGCGCTTATCGCCTTGGTCTGTTTGCTGCTGAACGGAATCATCTCCAAACGTCTCGTTCACACGAACAAGATCGATTGACGCCGGCAGTAAAGGAGGATTTTTAATGTGGCAGGCTAATATGATTCTTTGTGTCGCTATCGGGTTTGGCTGCTTTATCTGGGCCATTAAGAGAACAATGAGCGCCGAGCGCAAAAAAAATAAGTAAATTTTTTCCCCTTAGGGGCGGGCGGACGCGCTTTTACGTCCGCCCGCCCTCTTTGAGCATATCCTAATTAGGCCGTAATTTCCCTTCAAAGACTTGTAAAATCTCCAAACTATCGTAATATACGTATCAGTTTTGACAATAAAGCCCCGAAAGGACGGAGATCCATCGTGCGCATTGTGCTTGTCGGAGCGGGCGAAGTTGGATACAGCGTAGCGAAAAACCTGTCGTCGGACGGACATAACATCATCATCATCGAAGATAGCGAAGAACGGGCCGACCGGGTCGAGGGCACGCTTGACGTGATGGTGATCCGAGGAAACGGCGCCCGCCCAAGCGTACTCGCAAAGGCCGGCATCAAAGAGGGAAGCGCCGGCGTTTCGATGCTGATCGCCTGTACCAACAAGGACGAAGTAAACCTCATGGCCTGCTGGATCGCGAAGAGGATGGGCGTGCCGCACGTCATCGCGCGCGCCGTCGGTCTGGAATTCACGGACAACGATGGCTGGGCCAAGGACCTCGGCATCGATATGCTCATCTCTCCCGAGCGCTCGGTCGCAAAAGAGATAGAGGAGCTGCTTGAGGTGCGCGCCGCCATCCACGCGAACGAAATCGCCAGCGGACGGGCGGGGATATACGTCTTCCGCAT
>CAKSWL010000168.1 GCA_934511335.1 uncultured Cloacibacillus sp.
TCGAAAAAGTTTTATGGCAAACTTGAAATTTTAACAAAAGACATTTCAGATGTCATTTTATTTTTGTCGGTCTATTTTAGGATGCTAAGTGCGTCAGCTGGGGGAGTCTCATGGGGCTTTTTCAAAGAAAAAAATTTGTCTCCGCCGGCCTAGTGCTGGATGGGGGCGCATTTCGGTACCTCTCCCTGGAGGGAGGGGACGGTTTTTACAGCGTCGTCGATTCTGCTTCTGAGAGCATCCCTCCGGGGTATGCCGCGGCGGACGACCTTTTCTCCGACGCGGGGGCTTATCTTGACTCTGTCTTCGACTATGTTTCGCGTTCCGTCGGCGGTTTTAAGGTCGCGGTCAATTTTGCCATTCCCGTGACGGAGTCGCTGCTGCGCATCGCCAACCTGCCGGGGATGACGGCAGCGGAGGCGCGGATGGCCTTCCGTTACGAGTTTGAGAACTATTTCCCCTTTCCCGAAAACGATGGGGTCTATGACATCGCGGAGATCGAATATCCCGTGCGCGAGGATTTTTCTGAGAAGCGTTTTATCGTCGCTGCGGCCCGCCGGGCGCTGGTCGATAATATTTCGCGCGCCGCCGCGGCTTGCGGGATCAAGCTCGCTTCGCTCGAACCCTCGCAGCTCGCGCTGGAACGCGCCGCGACCCCGCCTTATCCCATCGAGACGGGCTGCGCCTACGTCTATGCGGGAAATTTTCGCTCGGTGCTGATCCTCTCCTGGAGGGGCTGCGGGATTTTTTATCGCAGCATATCCTCCAGCTTTGGCGCGGACCTGATGTCCGGCGGCTTTGAGAGCGAGGCGTACGGAGAGCACGCCCTCTCCTTCGCGCGTGACATCCGCTCCTCGCTGCAGTTCGCGATGTCGCAGAACCGCGCATTTCGCGCCGAATCGCTCTATCTTTTCGGCCCCGGTTCTTCGTCTCGGCTCTGCGGCCTGCTCAAGGAGTCGACGTCGATGGAGTCGGTGATGCTTCTCGACCCGATGAAGGTCCATGGCATTGATTTTGATAACGCGGGCGGCTGGGATGTCGCCCTCGGGCTCGCGTTGAGGTGACGCCATGGTCGTAAAACTTGACCTTAGCACAAATAAACAGGAACAGCAGACGGATGGCGAAAGAAGTTCCCGCCACTATATACTCTTCTCTCTTGCGGCGCTCTTTTTCATCTCCTCATTATTGCTTCTGGCGATGGGCGGTTGGCGGCTTTATTCCCTACGCGCCTCGCGCGCGGCGCTTGGCGAGTCCGTGATCGTCAATAACGAAAACCTCGCCCTGATGGAGAAAGAGCTGGCGCGCCTGAGGAAAGAAAGCGGAGCTATTGAGGAGAGGCTGGATTTTATCCTTGACGACGTGCCTTCCGTCGAATTTCTCTACGAACTTGAGGAACGGATGATCGACGGCGTCGTCGTCGAGTCCCTCTCGATGACGCGCGACCACGCGTCGCTCAAGGGCGTCGCCTTTGCCGACGAAGAGGTGCTGGAGTTCGGCGACGGGCTGCTCAAAGCCGCAAGCGTCAATTCCGTCTCGCTGCCGGTGATCACCCAGGCGCAGCGCAACGGCATGAACTTCAAAGCCTTTTCCATAGAGCTGAAGCTCAATCCGCTGCAAAATATCCTGCTTGCGGGAAAGATTGCCGGCCAAGAGGCGGAAGCGGCCTCCGCCGGCGCGCAAGAGGAGGCCGCCGATAAATGAAGAACATTGAGATAACGGAGCTTAAGCGGGAACAGATACTGATAGCGGCAGCCGTCGTTTTGCTGCTGATCGCCGCGCAGCTGTTGGTCATGAAGAGGGTAAACGGCGGTATCGCCGCGCTCTTTGCCGACTCCAAAGAGGCGCAGCTGCTGAAGGCCACGGTCGCGGCGCGTTCCAACGCCGTCATACAGTATAAATCTTCGATGAAGATCGATGAGAAGAGCCTTCCCGGCGCGATAGAATCGCAGAACAAATTTTATTCAGTGCTGCTCAACCTGCTTTCGACGCAGGGATTTGGCAAAGCCGACGTTGCGAAGGCCGACGAAAAAGAGGGGCTCATCTCCTTTAAAGTATCGGGCGAGGCCAACTATCACGAGCTGATGCGCCTGCTCGCCTCTTTCCGCCAGGGAGCCTATATGATGCGGCTCTCCGCCCTCTCGCTCGAGGGACTGAAGGACAACAGCGTCAAATACAGCTTCACCGTCGCCGCCAAGGTCGGCGGCGCGCTTAAGGAGGAGGCGGCGAAATGAGCTCCATATCGCTGAAGGAACTCTTCCAGAAAATGCGCCGCAGCGAGGCGGCGCTCTCTCCCGAAGAGAAGAGAAGGGAATACACATTCGTACTGTTGCTGGTGGTCTTTTTTGCCGCCGCTCTGTTCACGATGCGTAATTTTATCGCGATGAACAGCATTCTCATAGACGACGTGGGCCAGAACGTGCCGCAGATGCCGCGCGGGAACAAGGCCGGCGAGTCAGCTGCGAAGGCGCTTGGTGCAAAGTATGAGGCTTTCAGGAGGCTGCGCGAGCAGAGCCCGGAATTGGTGACGCTTTCCGACGCCATCGGGCGCTCACCGGTCGCGGCGGTGGTGCCGCCGCCCTCTCTCGCTTCGGAGACGAGCGTGCCGGACTTCGTGCCGACAGTGACGATCAAGGCCCTTGTGGTACTGGGCGGCAGCACGGTCTGTACGCTCGACATAGACGGCGAGGCGCCGGGACAGATATTCAAGCCGGGGATGACCTTCGGCGACGGAAAGGGCAAGATCCTTGCCATAGATTCAAAAGGAGTGAGCTGGAGATGGGCAAACAAAAATCATCGCACAGATTTATAAATTATAGAGTCCTGATGTATTTATTTTTGGCCCTCCTCTGTGCGGCGGCCGCGCCGCGCTGCGGTGAAGCTGCGTCCGCGGAGGCGCGCAGACTTGACGAACAAAAATCGATCATCGAGGGGATGCGGCTGCAGCAGGTGGGCGCGACGGAGATGATGATCGAGCTGCGCGGCACGCGGCTGCCGCTGCCGACGGCGGTGAGCTCCGACAACGCCGCGGCGCTCGTCTTCGGAGAGACGCGCTTCCCGCGCGACACGGACCGCAAGGACTGGTGGGACGAGTTCGAGTGGGATGTTTTTAAGCTGGATCTTAAAAAGAGCGACGAATGGATGCAGCGCTACGACTTCCCGCTCATCGAGCAGGTGCGCGTCACCTCGAACGACCAGAAGGGCATTACGATGAACATTATCGGCCCGAAGCCGCTGGTTTTGAAAGATATCTCCGGCATGCCGGGCTCGAACCGGCTGCGGATCATGCTTGAGAGCCCATCGAACCTCACGCCGCCGCCGCTGATTCCGAAACCGCGCCCCGTTCCCGCGGGCGATCCGCTTGCTATTTCGACGCCCGTTACGCTCGAACTGCGTGATGTTTCGGCGCGCGAGGTCTTCCGCATGCTCGCGAAGCTCAAAGACCTGAATCTCGTGCTCGACGCCACCGTCCCCGAGACGCCGATGACCTTTTCCTTCAAGGACACGCGCTTCGGCGAGGTATTCGCCTATATGCTGCGGATGAACAGTCTCGCCTACTCGCTGGTCGGCAAAACGCTCGTCGTCGGCACGGCGGACAGTATCGGCAAGACGCTGGGACAGAACCAGACGCGCCAGTACAAGGTGGCCTACGCGGAGGTGGGCAAGCTGCCGGCGATCATCATGGGGCTCGTGCCGCTGCCGAAGCCGCCGGTCGCCGACGACAGGCTCCGCTGTCTTTATATCACGGCGACGCCGGAGCAGCACCGCCAGATAGAGACGCTGATGAACCGCGTCGACCACCCCGGCAAACAGATCATGATCGAGGCGCGCCTCGTGGAGATCAGCGACGGCGCGCAGCAGCAGATAGAGTCGATGATCGCCGCCGTCTATAAGGGCTGGATCTTCACCTACGGCGCGACGGGGCTGAGCAGCCGTTACACATACGGCAACGGCAGCGTCGTTCCCAACGTTAACCCCACCGGTACGACGACAGAGGGAGGGCTGCCTCTCATCGGCGGCGACTCGACGTTTCCAGCCAACGTAATCGACCCCGCGATGAAGATGCTTGACGCCGGACTGCGCGCGATGGAGTCGGACAACAAGGGCAAGGTGCTCGCCTCGCCTTCGGTTGTGGCTCTTGACGGAGAGAAGGCTTCGGTGAAGCTCACGCATAACTATTTGTATCAGTCCGGCGTAGACGACAACGGCAACCCCGAGTTCACGAACCAAGAGACGGGGCCGACGCTTGAATTTACGCCAACGATGGGGCGCGACGGCTTCATTACCATCAAGATGAAAATATCGACGGGTGAAATCGTCGCTTTCCGCAAATCAGGCAGCTCCGAGGCGCCGGAGACGACGAAGCGCGAGGTCGATACTCAAGTACGGGTGCGCAACGGCGAGCTCTTTGTGATCGGCGGCCTCTATCAGGAGAATAAAACCAACTCGATAAGGCGCGTGCCGATACTGGGCTATATACCGCTGTTGGGAGAATTGTTCAAATCGCGTACGACGAACCACTCGAAATCACAGGTGGCCTTCATCGCCATCCCCTATATACTTGATATCCCGACCGGCGCCGCCGAGGTGCTTGAGATGCCGGATGTCAGTCTCTATCAGTAGAGGAGTGATGCTGCGATGGCCCATCAGCGGATAAAGGTCGTCCGGCTTGGAGAGCTTCTGCTCAACGCCGGCGTGATCTCCCAAGAAAATCTCAACACCGCGCTCGCGGAACAGAAGGTCTCGCACCTTCGCCTCGGAGAGATCCTGATCAAGGAGGGCTACCTGACGGAGAACCATTTGGCGGAGGCTCTCTGCCAGCAGCTTGACCTCCAGTCTGTCTCACTGGCGAAGGTACGCCCGCAGCAGGAGGCCCTGACGCTCGTCCCGGAAAATGTGGCGACGCGCCTCAACCTTTTGCCTCTCCAGCTTGTGGGGGACGACAGGCTCGTCGTCGCGATGGCCGACCCGATGGACACCTACGCCGTCGACGAGCTCTACCTGCTTACGGGCAGGGAGATCGAAATAAGGGTGACGACCATGACCGACATCCATAAAGCCTTGGTCAATTATTATCGGGTGCAGACGAGCGTCCACGACGCGATGGCCGACATCATGGAGCAGGAACAGTCCGTGCAGTCGGCGCCGAACATCGTTACCGTTTCACAGACTACGGCGCAGGACGTCACAAACATCGCCGCCGACGCCGCGCCGGTCGTGCGTTTGGTAAACAGCATTCTGGAGCAGGCAGTGCGCGAGAAGGCCTCCGATATACACATCGAACCGACTGAATCGACGACGCGCGTCCGTTTCCGCATCGACGGAACGCTGTTCAGCAACATAGAAATCCCGCGCAACCTCCACCTGCCGCTCATCGCCCGCATCAAAATCCTCTCCGGGATGGATATCGCGGAAAA
>CAKSWL010000169.1 GCA_934511335.1 uncultured Cloacibacillus sp.
TCCTTGACCTTCGGGTGAGTGTAAAGGAACTCTTCCAGCTCCTTCGGATAGATGTTTTCGCCGCCGCGGATGATCATATCCTTCAGGCGCCCCGTGATGCGGTAGTTGCCGTCCGCCGTGCGGCAGGCGAGGTCTCCCGTGTGGAGCCAGCCGTCGGCGTCGATCGCGGCCGCCGTGGCTTCCGGCATCTTATAATAACCTTTCATTATGTTATAGCCTCTGGCGACAAATTCGCCGGGAACCTCGTCCGGCAGCTCCTCGCCGGTCTCGGGGTCGATGACGCGGCATTCGATCTCCGGCAGCGCATGTCCTACGGTTTCCACGCGCACTTCCAGCGAGTCGCCGGTGTCGCTCATCGTGCAGCCCGGAGAGGCCTCCGTCTGTCCGTAGACGATGACGATCTCTTTCATGTTCATCCTGCCGACGACGTCGCGCATTTTGGAGATCGGACAAGGGCTGCCCGCCATGATCCCCGTGCGCATGTAGGAGAAATCGGTCTTGTTAAAATCCTCGTGCTCCATCATCGCGATGAACATCGTCGGCACCCCGTGGAAACAGGTGATATGCTCCTGGTTGATACAGGCGAGCGAGGCCTTTGTCGAGAAATAGGGCAGCGGCGAGAGAGTTGCGGCGTGCGTCATCGAGGCGGTCATCGCAAGCACCATGCCGAAGCAGTGGAACATCGGCACCTGGATCATCATGCGGTCGGCGGTTGAGAGATCCATACGGTCGCCGATGCACTTGCCGTTGTTGACGACGTTATAGTGCGTGAGCATGACCCCCTTGGGAAAGCCTGTCGTGCCGCTGGTGTACTGCATGTTGCAGACATCGTGGATATCGACGGCGGCGGCTAGGCGGTTCACCTCTTCCAGCGGCGTCAGGTGCGCGCGCGCGGCGGCCTCCTCCCAAGTGAGACAGCCCTTCATCTTAAAGTCGACGGTGATGACGTTGCGCAAAAAGGGCAGGCGGCGGCAGGCAAGCGGTTTGCCCGGCGTCGCCGTCTCCAGCTCAGGGCAGAGCTTTTTGATGATCTCATCGTAATGTGAATCGCGGAAGCCCTTGATCATCACCAGCGTATGAGTGTCCGACTGGCGCAGCAGATATTCGGCCTCGTGGATCTTATAGGCGGTGTTGACGGTGACGAGCACCGCGCCGATCTTCGTCGTCGCCCAGAAGGTGATATACCACTGCGGCAGGTTCGTCGCCCAGACAGCAACGTGACTGCCGGGGCCGACGCCGAGCGAGACCAGCGCGCGCGCGAACTCGTCGACGTCGTCGCGGAATTCGGAATAGGTGCGCGTATAGTTGAGCGTCGTATATTTGAAGGCGTACTGGTCGGGGAACTCCTCGACGACGCGGTCCAGCACCGCGCCGAAGGTCCGTTCGATCAGCTTGTCCTTCTGCCACGGGAAGAGCCCCGTGCCGCGCCTGTTCTCGTAGAGGCGCTTCGACTTCGCCATGCGCGCGGGACTGCCGAAGCGGTTCATCGTGTTCACAAAGTGCAGCGAAATCAGCTCGATGCACTCGATGTCGGGCATCCACTGAGGGGCCCACTCCATCGAGATGAAGCCGTCATAGTTCAGCGAATAGAGGGCGCGCATCATCGCGTCGATCGGCAGGCTGCCCTCACAGACGAGACGGTACTCCATCACGCCGTCCTCCCGCACGACCGAGTCCTTAAGATGTACATGCTTGATATAAGCGCCGAGGTTCTTCACCGTTTTTTCCGGCGCCTCGCCTGCGTCGCGGAAGGTGTGCTGCATATCCCAGAGCGCCGCGAGATTATCGCAGGAAAATGAATCGAGCACCTCGCAAAGCTTGTCGGTGTCGGAATAGACGCCGATCGTCTCGATCAGCAGCGTCACCCCCGCCTCCTGCGCGGCGGGAAGCGTTCTTTCGATCACCGCCGTCACCGCGGCGCGTTCCTCCGCCTGCGGCGCGCCCGTCTCTTTCGCGCCGAGGCGTACATAGGGGATGCGCAGGCTCTTCGCGGTGTTGATGTAGTCAATGATCTCGGCGCAATTTTCCTCAAGCGCCGCGCCGTCTGCGATATTATGCCAGGTGTCGATACATGGTATCGACAATCCCGCCTCGGTCATCTCGCGGTGCGCCGCGTTGGCCATCGCTGGGTCGAAGATGCTGTTCTTCTCCGAAAGCTTCGGCTCGTGTATATTGTGGACCTCGACCCCCGCAAAGCCGCCGTCTCTGGCAACGGTGCAGAAGTCCTCCCATGTATGGTCGTGCCACCCAAAAGTCGAAAATGAGAGCTTCATTATCTGTGATTCTCCTCGTATGAGATCTTATTCAGGGCGTTGAGATAGGCCCTGATGCTGGAACCGATGATATCCGTAGAAATGCCGTTGCCGGAATAGAGCTTGCCGTTCGAGCGGAGTTTGACGAGCGTGGAGCCCATCGCCTCGCGTCCCTCGGTGACCGCCTGGATTTGGAAGTCGTCCAATTCATAGTGGTGTCCCGTAATCTGTTCAATCGCAAGGAATGAAGCGTCGATCGGGCCGTCGCCGACGGCGAGGCCGAATAGGTCCCGTCCGTGGCGGCGGCAGTGGATGTTCGCCGTCGCGTTGATGACGTTGCCGCTGTTGATGACGAAGCTCACGAGCTCGTACGCCGGCGGCACCTGCAGCGCGCTTGTGGCGATGATCGCCTCCAGCTCCTTCGTGCCGACGGATTTCTTTGCCGCGACATTGGTGAAGGTGTCGTAGACCTTCGCCGCATCCTCCTCCGAGAGGTCGTAGCCGAGGCGCTTTACAGCCTTGCCGACGGCGGTGATGTCGTCGTTCGCGTCCAGCCTGATATCCGAACCGCCGGAGATGGAGAAGCCGGTGTCAAAGACGCTCGTCTTGCTGCGCTCCGAGCGGGCTATCCAGTTCATCTGCGCGATCGAGCGGTGCAGCTCCGTGTACTTTATACCGCTGAAAAAGCCGCAGTCGTCGCCGCGCATGCGGATTATATGCGCCGCCGTCTCCAGCTCAGGGGCGCAGACGCCGCTGACTGCGACATCCACCTCCGAAACTCCCGCCTTGACCGCCGAGACAGCGCAGGCCGCCGCCATCGAAAGCTCGTTCGAGCACTTGACGGCAAGCGCCGCATCCTTGAGCTCCGGCACGTTCGCGTATATCCCTTTTACAAAATTGCTGAACTCGTAGGGCATCATCGTCCCCGCTGAATCGCAAACCGTGATGGTGGAGGCGCCCGCGGCTGCCGCCGTTCGCAGCGCCTGATAGAGGAACTCCGGCTCGCTGCGCGTGGCGTCGACGGCGGCGAACTCCACGTCGGCGCAGCGTTCGCGGCTCTTACGCACAAGTTTATCGATCATCTCGATGATTCCTTGAGGCTTTTTATTACAGACGAATTCCATCTGCACCGCCGAAAGCGGCGCCTCCACATAGAGGCGCGGCTGAGCCGCCTCCGCGACGGCGTTCCATGCCGTCTCCACCCCAGCCTCCGTGTAGCCCACGGGGATGGAGAGGGAACTCTTCTTCACCGCCGCGGCGATCGTGCGCACCAGCAGCGAATCGATTTTTACGCTGGTGATCGGCGCGAGACTGATAACGTCGAGGTTGAGCCGGTCAAGGATCTTCGCCATCTCTATGATCTCTTTGAAGGAGAGCGCTCCCTCAAGTCCGCGCGCCGCCTCGCGCAGCGTAATGTCCGTAAATTTGATTCTCTTCATCGCCGACACTCCTTTTCATCATTTCCCTGTTTAAATCCCCGCCAATATCCGCCGTGCGCCGCCCGGCGGCCATAAAAAAAGTCCCCGAGGCATAGCATGCCTCAGGGACGAATATACAGATGATCGCGGTACCACCCTGATTGCCGCGCAATAGGCGGCCTCTCATTAGAGCCGATCACGAGGCCAGCCGTAATCCCTTAACGGCGCGAGCTTTAGGGGATTCCGCTCTGGAGCGAGACCAAACCGCCGCCCTTCGGTTCCGGCTCTCACCTGCGTGCCGGCTCTCTGTAAACCTATCTGCGACGACTGTAACTCCGTCATTGCGTTTCTTAGTATCCAACTATCAAATCAGCCTGCAACGTTTATTTTCAGGCGGTATTTTCTGATAATATTACGATGATACCGGAGTTGTCAAGAGGTAAAAAATTCGTGTGTCGATAGCCCTGTAGCTTTGACAAACCTACACTAGCCGCCACCGCGATAATTTTCTCATATTTGCCAAAATTATTTCATATGGTGTATACTATAGTTCTATAATACAACTCGCTTATTAAATAAGATTTTAGAAAAAGGGGCAGAAAAATCAGGATGAAGCTATTGACAAGAAGGCGAAAAGGTCTGATACTCAGTCAGTCAGTCAGTCAGTCAGTCAGTCAGTGTAACTAATAACCTCTCATTGTTGACTAAGCGGCTGTCTGTGTGCGTCACGCACATAGACAGCCGCTTTTTGTTTGTCGGAGCCGTCCCGAAGATGCCCCCATAAGCCCCATTCATATGCCTGTGCAGCTGCGCGGGAGCGGCGCCTGATCCGCTTCCCTCTGAGCAAAGTATTTTTAGATAAAAAATTTATGCACGTTGATTTTACAGGAAGGTGACGGAGATGAAAAAGAAGACTGAGGTTTTTGGAGTGTTGGGGCCGCGTCTGCGGCCCGGCATAAAGTGGGCCCGCCGCGGCCTGTTTGCTGCGGTGCTTTTGTGCGCGCTGACCATGGCGTTGATTGGCGCCTCCAACGCCGCGACTATTGGGAGCCCTGTGTTTATTGATTATAATACACGGAATTGGTCCAGTCCAAGCGCATACGGCGCCTGGTCCTTCGCCATCGGGCGGTACGCGAGGGCCAACGGTGATAATTCATTCGCCATCGGGGCGAACTCCTATATCCAGAATGGGGCTAACAATATCGCCATCGGCTACGAGGCGCGGGTGCTGAACAACCAAGGCGGCAGCAACGTAACCGTCGAGGCGGTAGCGTTGGGATACAAGGCCCTTGTAGATTACGGCGGCGATATGGCCTTCGGGCGGCTGGCCGTCGCCAAAGCGTTAAAGGCCGTCGCGATAGGGACGGGATCGAATGCCTCCGGGGAAGAGGCGATGGCGGTCGGCTATAGTGCGAATGCAGGGGGGAAGAATTCTCTCGCGTTAGGCTATGGGGCGGAGTCGCCGCTGCAAAACTCCACCGCCATAGGCTATAAGGCGAGGTCCGTAGCAGCGGGCGGCATCGCCATCGGCGAGACGTCGCTTGCGAACCGGGAAGGCGGCGTGACCGGCTGGGTTCCCGACAGCTACACCGGCACGCCCTCCGGCCCCGCCTGGACGGCTACGACCGGCGCCGTCTCCGTGGGAAACGACGCCGCCGCTTCGATAAGGACCAGGCAGATCACGGGCGTGGCGGCCGGCACGTATGACACCGACGCGGTCAACGTGGCGC
>CAKSWL010000170.1 GCA_934511335.1 uncultured Cloacibacillus sp.
TTTATCGAGCGCTCCACCCCCTCAGGCGTCGCCTCGTCCGCCTCCGGCACGCGCAGGATGGGAATGTTCTGCAGCGGCAGAAGCCCCGGCGCGTAGGAAATGGTGCTGCCGCTGATCTCCGTGGCGCAGGTCCCCGCGCCGACGACCGTCGCCCTGATCGTCTCCAGCGGCGTGTAGAGCTTGACCTGGGAAAAGGCCGGATGCTTCCTAATCTCGTCCCCAAGGATGACGCCGATGTCGCCGAAGCGGAAAAGCTCTCTCTGCGAAGGGCTGTAAACAAAATCCGCCACGCCGCCCGAGAAAGTGACGCCCGCCACCGCCGGCAGCCCCGCGGGCAGCCCTTTGCCGTCGTTCGTATATAGGTAACGGCAGCCCTCCGACTGCGGCAGAAGGCCGACCGCCTCCGCGAGGTATCCCGCCATCAGGCGGCAGAGGCCGCGCAGCTGCTCCGCGTCCGCCCTCGCCCCCACTTCTATGGTTAGTCCGCCGTCGGCGGCGACCTTTGCAGCCTTCGGATAAACATAGGTGATAAAGTCGTCCTCCACCTTGACGAGACGGCCGCCGACATCGAGACAGGCGACGCCGCGCAGCCTTCCCTTGTCAAAGAGCGCGATATTGCTCGTGCCGCCGCCGACATCCAGGTTCGCGACGACCGCGCGCTCATCCTCCGAAATCTTGTCCGTCCCCGCGCCGCGCGCCGAAAGCACCGACTCCAGATCCGGCCCCGCCGTCGCGACGACAAAGTCGCCGCTCAGCGCCGAGAGCGCCGAAAGCAGTTGATTGGCGTTTTTTTTGCGCGCCGTCTCACCCGTGATGATGATCGCCCCGGTATCGACCTGGGCCGGCGTCATCCCCGCCCGCTCATATTCCTCAGTGACGATTCGCTTCACCGCCTCCGCGTCTATCTCCGACGGCGAGAGCAGCGGCGTGAAATAGATCGCGCTTCGGTAAAAGACCTCCTTGCCGACGATGGAGATACGCGGCGCGGTATAGGCGCTGGCGCGGTTCTCTATCTTTATCCTGCTGAAAATCAACTGCGTCGTCGACGTGCCGACATCGATGCCGACGCTCGTAATCGTTTCTCCGCCCAATCAGCCCACCTCTTTTCTCTCTGATGAATCGATGAAATCCAGAAACTCCGCCATCCCCGCGCCCGTGCAGGCGCTGGTGACAAACGCCCGCTTCACGCCCGCGCGCGCAAGCCGCCCCTTCGCCGCCTCGACCTCCGCCGCCGAGGCGATATCCGCCTTAGTCACCACCCCGACGACCGGCTTGCCGAACATCGCGGCGAAGGCTGGCGGGAAAAAGCTCTGTATGGCCGTCCCGCTCTGGATAAAGACGACGAGACGCGCCTCCGCGGCCGCCACCGAGAGCGCCCCGCGCAGGCCGCCGCGTTCAAGATACTCGCCCGGCGTGTCGATGATGAAGCCGCCCGCGATACTGAGCGTCTGCGTCTTGCGGCAGCGAAGCTCTTCGCGCAGCATCGCTTGGGCCAGCGTCGTCTTACCCGCCATCGAGGCCCCTACGAATATGAGACGCTTCTTTTTTGCCCTGTCCATGAAGGCCGTCAGGTGCGGGTGATGCGCGCCGGCGTAAAGGCCATCAGGCCGCAGAGCACCGACATCACCTCGCGCATCGCCGCCTCCACCGCCGCCACCTCTCCCGTGATCAGCAGCGAACCGTTGAAACGGTCCACGTAGCCGATCGCGATATTCGCCGCCTTCGAGGCGACATCGGCGGCGACCATCGCGCCCTCGCTCGGCGTGATCGTGAGGATGCCGAGCGCCCCCTCCGTCTCGAAGAGGCCGAGCTTTCCGTAAATATCCGCCACGGGATGAGCGATGACATGCGCAAGGGTGACTTGCTTGCCAGGCACAAATTCCTGGATTATCCGCTGCTTATTCCCAAATTCACCAGTCATGGCAGCTTGCCGTCATAGGCGTTCTCAAAGACACGGCGGATATCGTCCTGCGTACAAGGACGCGGCGCCGTTGCAAGACAGCCGTCCGCACTGGCGTCCGCCGCCATCTCCGGCAGCCGCGCGTGAAAATCGGCCTCGCTCACCCCCGCCTCCCTGATCGTCTGCGGGATATCCATCTTCTTCGTCCAGGAACGTATCGTGCGGATCACATTCAGCGCGCTCTGGCGCACGCTGGCGGTGGATATATCGCAGAGACGGGCGATCTTCGCGTAGCGCTTTGCCGTCTCCGTCAGCTGCGTCGCGCAGCCAGCGTTGAAACTCATCACATAGGGCAGCAGGATCGCGTTCGCGCGCCCGTGCGCGATGTGGAACTTCGCGCCGAGCGTGTGCGCCATCGCGTGATTCAGGCCAAGCCCCGCGTTGGAGAAGGCGATGCCCGCAATACAGGAGGCGTTGTGCACGCGCTGCCGCGCCTCGTAATTTTCCGGCTCCCGATAGGCGGTGAGCAGATGACGGCAGATGAGCTTGATCGCCTTCTCCGCCATCGCGTCCGTGAAATCTGTGCGGTTTGTCGAGACAAAGGCCTCCACCGCATGTGTCAGCACGTCAAGCCCCGCGTCGGCCGTCACCTTCGGCGGCACGCTCATCACCAGCTCCGCGTTCAGCACCGCCGAAGTCGGCAGCAGACTCTCGTCGACCATCGGATACTTGACATTCTTCTTATGGTCCGTGATGACGGCGAAACCGCTCACCTCAGAGCCTGTGCCGCTCGTCGTCGGTATTGCCGTGAAAGGGCACGGCGGCATGGCTCCCTGCCGGCGCGCGAAAAAAATCATCGCCTTCGCCGCGTCGATCGGCGAACCGCCGCCGAGCACCACCACATGATCTGGTTTGTACTCGATGAGACGCGCCATCCCCGCGACGACGGTCTCTATATCGGGGTCGGCCTGCACGTCGGAGAAAATATCATATTCCGCCCCGGTGCCTTGGAGATAAGCGGTTACATATGATACCTTACCGCTTGAAACCATGAAGGGATCGCAGACGATAAAGACCCGCCGCGCGCCGCCGACGGCCTCCGCCAAAGCCTCTTTTCCCATATATATAGTGGTAATCGAAGAAAACTTTTTCATAACTTCCCTCCTTAAAACATTACGGGAAACATCTTCATCATGCTTAAATTAAGTATAAAAATAAACGCCAGCCACACCACGGCCTATCTACTCAGCGTAAGGTAGGCAAAAAAATCAGAGACCGGCACGTATTTTTCACAGTCAGCCCCTGATTAAGAAGTTATACTTATTAGATATTAATTGTTTTTTAGTAAATATGAGTACGCGATCAAAAGGATTGACAAATTAAAATCCTAATAATCTATATGGATGGCAACTACAGCGCCGCAGGATACGGGGACGACCCCTTACAGGAAGGTCCTGATCGGCTATAGTGAAACAGATAGGGTCCTCGGCGCTCGGTCTCCAATCCTCGCGGGAAGATTCTAATCCCCTCAAACACGTCTCTAAGAAAACGCTGATCAATTGAAAATCAGCCGGAGTAATAACCAACGCATGTCCCGCTGATTACGGACATAAAGCCGAAGTATATGATTTCGTGCGAATCGGCTGGTTTGTCTATCAGACGTGCCGGACGCTGAACGGGGGCTTTAAAGCGCCGCGCAAGGCGATACTGATACGCCTTGCGCGACGGCCGGGGCATGGCCGTGACGCGAATGGCGCGCATAAACAGCGGCCCCCTGATACATGCAACTTTTTATATTACAATGAGGAACAAAAAGACGATCCAACGTTTTTTAATTGCGGCTCATTGTGTCACAGGCTGATTATTTATGGTTTTCACCACGCCTGTCGATCTGCGCGCTGCTTTTTACATTTGGACATCGGCAGGCGGCAAATTATTTATCATCCAGCATAATACAGCCAAAGCCAGAGCTGTTTTTTGCACCCAGACCGCAGTCTAAGGCAACTTGGAGTAGTTCTCTCGGGCCGTTCAGCTTAAACCTGCCGCTCCATCCTTTTATGGGAAATAAATTTTCAGCCTTAAATCTTACCACACGTTCTCTAGGCATACCTATCGGAAATATTTCGACCGCGCCCTCTGGGATGCTCACATTTGGATATATCGCCCGATATTTTCGGACAAGGTTGTTATGCAGAGAATTAGAGAATTCTTTTTCAAATGGGGAAAAATATACCGTATATTTACGCCCGTCAGGTCGCTGCATCTGAGAATAACAGCTAATAGGAGAAAGTGTTTTTATAGTTATTTGATCAGATACAGAATTATAACAATTAACCTCTATCCTCTCACAATACACAAGGTTGGCGCCGATACGCATATATTTATTCATTAATGCGCCGCTCGCAATACCGTCCATAGTCGATGTTATCGGCGTTGATATTACAAGGCGGATTGGCAGTTCAAACTCAATACGACCTCCCGCAAGCCTGGGAGCCTTCTCAGATATCGGCCAACTCATTGCAAATAACTTCAGCGGACGATTATCTACAATATATCCATGATCGTGGAGGAATGCCGCCTTATCCGGAGGGAGAAGCTTATATATTAATGATTGAAAAAGATGCAAATTAGAGCACGGTAATTTTAATATCTTCGATTCGCGGGAATTGATAAACAGCGATATGTGCATCTCTCTGCCTCCAACTATTTCTACTGTCTTTATATGACAAGAGTACCACAGCATGCAAATTTTAAAAACCTTATGTACAATTCAATATCCGGCAAACTTTTAATAGACAAGTCACGCATACTTTTTGAGTCTGTCTTGCAGCATCCATTGCGTCACAGGAGAGCGCCCGCGCCGTTTATGGAAGCGTTTGTAGATTCCCGCAGCAGGCAGGGATTGAGCATCAAGACAGAAGCGGAGCTTTGGGTTCTTCTTCGCCACGGCGGCGACATCAAGACATCCCTTCACCGCCTTAGACATCACAGCGGGAAATGCAAACCATGTGCCGAATAGAAGATATTGGGCGTCAAGTCCAGCCTTGAGCGCTTCATCAAGCGGCACCGGCAACGCCTCGGCTGCCTTAGTCTTTGCCTGGATTCTCGCCCTGCCGCCGGTTCTCCTCTTCGATCTCAGCCAGGTACAGACGCCAAATCTTCAGCGCAAGATAGGCGCAGAGCGTGCCGCCGGCAAGCCCGACGGCGATCGGCAGCGGCTTAGGCACTCCCATCGCGTAGCTGCCAAGGCCCCCGAGCGCATAACCGTAAGCGACAATCGTGGAGAATGATAAAAATAGTACGGTCAATCGTTTATTCATTACCGTATTTTAAAGCTATTGCTGCGTGTATGGCAAGCTCCGCAAATATAAATCAACAAAAATCGGCGTTTATACGCGCTCACCTATCAAAAAGTAAATCGGCGTTTAGACGTGCCGGATGCTAAATAACTTTGGGGTCTGCGCCCGGAGCCGTATATTAATAC
>CAKSWL010000171.1 GCA_934511335.1 uncultured Cloacibacillus sp.
CCACAAGATTCGTCGCATGGTCGCCGATCCTCTCCACATCCCCCACCGCGTTGGTACAGGAATTCAGCAGCAGGGAAAGGTCCATAGACAGCCCCGTCTGCCCCGTCTCCGTCGAATAGCGGATTATCTCGTGGGTCATCTCGTTGACGTTGAGTTCCGCGCGCCCGACCTCATCGACAAGCTTTTCGTTGTTCTCGATCAGGATACGGCGGCAGCTGTTTATCATCTGCAGAGTCAGCCTCGCAAGGCGGATCATCTCCTTGCGCACCGCATCCACCGCTGCAGCCCGCGAAGCGGTGATCAGCGCGGGGTTTAGGTAGATGGTTCCCGTCGCCGCCGCGTTTTTGTCATCCGGAATTATCCTGCGGATGAATTTCGCGTATTGTGAAACGAATGGCAGGAACATGAAGGCGATAAAAATGTTGAAAATCGTATGCGCGTTCGCCACCTGCCGTGAAATGGTCGTCGCCGTCTGCTCGATAAACAGCGTGTACATCGGCAGCACCACCAGTATGGCGGCCGTTCCGAGAATCTTGATCATGACATGCGCCGCCGCCGCCTGCTTCGCCGCGCGGTTGGCCCCCATCGAGGCGATCACCGCCGTGATCGTCGTGCCGATGTTATCGCCGAGAATGATGACGATGGCGGTTTGCAGCGGGATGACTCCCTGCGCCGCAACCGCCATCGTCAGCCCCACGGTCGCCGAGCTCGATTGTACGATCAGCGTGATTATCAATCCCGCCAGGAAGGCAAGTACGGGATGGCTGCTGAAGGCCGTAAGCAGATCAGGGCGTTCCTTCAGGAAACTCAGCGGCCCCTGCATCATATTCATCCCGATAAAAAGCAGCGCGAAGCCGATTATGCCGACGCCTATCTGCTTGCGGCGCTTTTTGTGGCAAAGGATGCAGATCGCGGCGCCCACCAGCGCGCAGATATAGGCGACGTTCGTAATGTCAAAGGCGATCAGCTGTCCCGTAACGGTCGTACCGATGTTGGCGCCCAAAATAACGCCGATCGCCTGCGTAAGCGTCATGAAGCCGACGTCGACGAAGCTGACCACCATAACCGTCGTAGCGCTGCTGCTTTGCAGGATGGATGTGACCAGCGTGCCCACTATCAGACCCTTGACCGGCGTACCGGTAAGTGAGCCGATAAGCTTTCTGAGACGGTCTCCGGCAATTATCTGCAGAGAATCCCCCATAATTATGATGCCATAAATGAGAATCCCCACTCCAGCAAATACCTGAAGAACAGCGCTTACAGACATAAAGAATCTCTCCTCAATTTTTATGCGGCTTTAAAGCCGCATAAATTGTATTTCATTATTGCTTTACGTATGTGACCAGAGGGATAATGGTGGGATAATTGCGAGAGCTTCTCGCAAACACCTCACGGATCCTCTTGCGTATCTCTGTCGGAAGCGTCTCCCTCTTTGCCCCCGGCACACGCGCAAACTGCTTCACTGCGTTGAGCACCGCGCCCTCCAGCTCGCGGAAGGTGCTGCCGTCGTCCGCAGAATATACGCTTCCCCTGGTCTGTATCTGCACCGGAGCCGCGGGGCGCATCTCCTTATCCAGAACCACCGAGACGACGACGAGGCCGTTCTCAGCCATCTCACGGCGTTCGCGCAGGATGCTGCCCTCGAACTCACCGAGGACCACGCCGTCGATGAGCACTGGGCCCGCCTGGACGTGTCCCGTTATTTCAGCCCGCGCGGAGCCGCGGAATTTGAGCATGTCGCCGTTTTGCAGAATAAAGGTATTCTTCGCCGCTACGCCCATCTCCCTGGCAAGCTGCGCGTGTCGTGCCAAGTGGCGGTACTCCCCGTGGCAGGGGACGAAAAACTTCGGGCGCGTGAGGCTCATCATCAGCATAAGCTCGTCGCGCGAGGCGTGTCCCGAGACATGTATCTTTTCTTCACGTTCGTATATGACCTCGGCGCCGCAGGCAAAAAGGCGGTTCACCGTCTGGCTGACAAGTTTTTCGTTGCCGGGAATAGGCGTGGCGGAGATGATGACAAGGTCTTTTGAGCCCAGCTTCACCTGACGGTGCGCTCCGCGGCTCATCAGCACCAGTCCGGAAAAGGGTTCCCCCTGGCTGCCCGTCGTCAGGACTACGACGCGGTTGTCCGGAAGGCCGTCCGCCTCCTGCGGCGAAATTATGATACCCTCAGGTATCTCGATGTAGCCCAGCTTATCGGCGAGCTCCACGTTGGCGATCATGCTGCGCCCCACGAGCACCACCTTGCGGTTGAAGCGTGCGGCCGTCGCGATTATCATGCGGCTCCGGTTAAGGTTGCTCGCAAAGGTCGCCACGACGATGCGTTTATCCTTATAGAGGCGGAACAAACGCTCGAAGGTCTGCCCGATCACCTTTTCCGAGAGCGTCGCGCCCTGTTTTTCAACATTGGTGGAGTCGGACATCAGCAAAAGCACCCCTTCGTCTCCAAGACGCGCGAGGGAGCTGTAATCCGAGCGGTTGCCGTCTATCGGCGTCGGGTCGAACTTGAAGTCTCCGGTATGTACGACGACCCCCGCGGGCGTGTAGACCGCCAGCGCGTTCGCGTCGGGGATCGAATGGCACATCTGAATAAATTCCACTTCAAAACAGCCGGCTTTGACCCTGTCTCCGGGGCAGGTATAACGAAAATCAGGAATATAGCCGGTCTTCGCGTCGATCATTTTGTTCTCGATAAGGCCGCCGGCAAGCCTCGAACAGTATACGGGGACATCTATGCGCGGCAGCACGAACGGCAGCGCGCCTATATGGTCCTCGTGTCCGTGAGTAATGAAGATCCCCCTGATCTTTGATTTATTCTCCATGAGGAACTCAATATCGGGAATCACGAAATCTATCCCCAGCATATCCTCCTCGGGAAATTTAAGTCCGCAATCGACGATGATGTAATCGTCGCCATAGCCGAATACCGTTAGGTTTTTGCCGATCTCGCCCATTCCGCCAAGCGGACAGACAAACAAATCGGACTCTTTGATTCTGCGTTTATGAGAATTACCCCTCTTTTTTTCGGGATCAGCCATTAATACAACTCCCCTCCGTTGTATTATCGTATCACGAGTTCTGATATTGAGCCATAGTTTTATCTTAGCTATTTGAGCTTTTTTGACAATGTTTTATGCGTGAACAAAAAGCCCTGCTATAACGCTGCTCTGTTGTCGACATTATCTATGTATCTGCCTCATAGTGCCATTATCACAGAACAATAATAATATATTTATGTCTTGTCGTTTTTTTTTTTTTGATATACTAAAAATCAGTTCATACAAAAAATTTTTTCGTTCTCTATAACGGTGGCGGGAAGGGGGCATTGTCGGTTTTGTTTGTTGTGCGCACCATTTTATTCTAAGTTAAGGAGGCCAAAAAGATGAAGAAATTGAAGATACTATTGTTGGTTGCGATAGCGGTGTTGACGGCATTGGCGCCGACGACTCTGTCGGCGGCGGAGGAGCCGCCGCAGGAGGGAGGATTTTATCTTATCGGCACGGCGGAACATCTAAGGTGGTTCCGCGACCAAGTAAACAGCGGCAATAACGGCATCAGCGGCAGGCTGACGCAGAATATCGACCTTTCGACGAATGGCGCGCCGGAGGCGTGGACGCCTATCGGCGGCTATTTTGACGTTGAAGGTTACTTAAAAGGATATCTTTATCAGGGCGTATTCGACGGCGCGGGACGCGCGGTCTTTGGCTATAAGATAACGGCGGCGGAGGTCGTCGAAGTCAACCATATTAAAGGCTCTATGGCCGCTGCGGGGCTGTTCGGCGTCGCCGGAGACAGAAGCAAAATAACAGACTTAGTGGTAAAGGGAGCGCTTGACGTCCAGCTGACGCCGTCCCATGGATATTATTATCTTTATGCGGGCGGCGTCGCAGGGATTTCAAAAGGCTACATTGGCAGCTGTGTCAACGAGGAGGCGCTCTACGCGCTGAACTTGGGAGGAAATTCGCACCTTTACCTCGGCGGCATAGTCGGCGCCTGTTCTGCGACACTTGAGAACTGTGTAAACAACGCCGGCGTTGTCGGCAACGCCACGGGCAGAAGATATGTGGGCGGCATTGCCGGCTCAGCGGACGGCAGCTTTGTGCGCGAATGCCTCAACAACGGCGGCGTCACGCTGGAGTCGAGCGTGGGCAACATATCGTATGAATGCTATGTCGCGGGGATAGCGGGCGACGGCAGCTGCGATATATTAAACTGCGTCAACAACGGCCATGTGACCGCCGCCAACGGCACAGGATCTAGTAGCTACATCGGCGGCATCACCGGCTACAGTAGTAGCAGTAAGCATATCACAAACTGCCTTAACAGCGCAAACGTGGCGTCAAGCCAGGGTAGGACAGCCTATGTCGGAGGTATCGTGGGGTATAAGTATAACTTCTCCTCATATCCTAATAGCGTCGCTGCCTGCGCCAACTTGGGCAAGATAACGACGGCGAACGCGAAAGAAAGCCACGTCGGCGGCGTCGTCGGTTACTGCAGATATGATTATAGTGATCCAAGCCACGTTTATGTCAGCAACTGCGCCAACAGCGGCGAGATTGTCGTAATCAACAGCGGCGTAACAGCCAATGCCGGCAGCTTGATAGGCCGCCTCAATACCCCTGCCAGTTGCGTCGAGAATTTGGGCTGGCTGGAGGGGACGGCGGAGAAGGCCTTCGGCGCGTATCAAAAAAATTCCGAAGAACCCGCCGCAAGGATGTACACAGAGGCCGAGAAGAGTGAAATATTCACAACCCTCTCCGCGACTCTCTCATCCTTCGCGATCCCCAGGAACGGCGGTTCCGCCACTATAGACCTAGCCACTTGGCCCGCCAATGAACTCTTTGCCGGGGCAGTTGTGGATGTTAAGCCGACGTTCTCCGTGGAGGGCATAGTGGGATATGAGAGGAATGGAAATAAGATAACATTGACGCCTCTTGCCCTGGGCAGGACCATCCTCATTTTAGACGTGGTCGCCCATGCTACCGACCTCTCCGCTGACCCCTTGGCGCTGAAAAAAAAGCTCCATTTCCAGTATAACTATGAGCTGATCGTAACCACAGAGGGCACGCCCGTCGAGGGCATAGCGGTGAGGCCCAAGAACGCCGCCGTCAGCGTGGGCGGCGCCGTGAGGCTGACAGCCGCCGTGACGCCCGTGGACGCCACTGATAAGAGCGTCATCTGGACCAGCGACAACAACGGAATCGCCCGCGTAACCAACGGCACGGTAACGGGCGTGGCTCCGGGCAAGGCGACCATCACCGCCAAGACCAAAGACGGCGGCTTCACCGACAGCTGCGTCGTTACCGTCAACGCCGTGCCGGTGGAAAAAATCACTGTTACGCCCGACTCCCTAAGCCTTGAGGTGGGCGGCGCGAGAC
>CAKSWL010000172.1 GCA_934511335.1 uncultured Cloacibacillus sp.
TCCGTACTCTCAGTACAGGAGGCGGCATAAACAAACGACGCCGCGGTTCCACTCCATTCGGCCGCACAAGGACGGCCCTCGTCTGCGCTGTGCAGGGCGCACCCTGACGCCTTATCGGCACTGACACCGCTTCGACATCCGCTCGGGGGTGGTCTTCCTGTCCGTTCCCACAGGGCTCTCTCAGCAACGTGAACCCCTCTCTGTGAAGGTGATGAACTTTACTATCCCCGTCATCGCATCATGATTATTAAGCTCGTTGTGGGAATTTATACTACTCACTCGCTAAATTGTCAAGCATAATTTTATGTTTGATATTTCTCTCTCTTTCTGCTAAAATGCACAAGAATTTAGGAGACACTTCTTATTAGGTGGGATTTCAATGGCTAAAGCGGCAGACGATAAAGTGATAATGACACGAGACGGCTATGAAAAGCTGAAAGCAGAGCTTGTATCTCTTCGCGGCGACGGACGCGCGGAAATCGCCGCGAAGCTCGAAGAGGCGCGAGCCTTTGGCGACCTCAGTGAAAATGCGGAGTACCACGCGGCAAAAGAAGAGCAGGAAAAGCTTGAGAATCGCGTGCTCCAGCTTGAGTACCAGCTGAGCAAGGCCCAGATCGTGGAAACTGAAGATATCGACACCAGCATCGTGAGCCTCGGGACGACGGTGACGTTGGTGGATCTCGATCTCAAAAAGACCTTCGTATATACGCTCGTCGGTACCGAAGAGGCCGACATAAAGGATAACCGCATATCGGCGGCAAGCCCCGTTGGCAAAGCGGTGATGGGCAAGCACGCCGACGACGAAGTCATGGTGAGGACCCCCCGCGGCATCCGGCATCTCAAGGTCGTCAAGATCCAGCTTAAATAACGCCCCCTCCAAGAATAAAGACAAAGCGCCCGTGCGAAATTTCCGCACAGGCGCTTTGTCTTTTTAGGGGCGCGCGCCTATCTTTTTTCCCTGTCGATCGCAAACGACGTTTTGATCACCTGGTCGAGAAATTCGCCGAAGGAGAGGCCCGCGGCCTTCGCGGCCTTCGGCACCAAACTCGTCGCCGTCATCCCCGGCGCGGTGTTGATCTCAAGCGCGTAGATCGCGCCCGCGGGCGTGACTCTGAAGTCGACGCGGCTGTATGAACGGCAGCCAAGCGCCCTATGCGCGGCGGCGGCGGCGGCGGCCAGCCTGGCGTTGATCTCCGCCGGAAGATCTGAGGGGCAGATATATTCCGTGCAGCCAGGCGTATATTTGTTTTTGTAATCATAGAAACCGACCTTGGGCTTTATATGTATCACGGGCAGCGCCGCTGCCTCGCCGGCGGCGGTCTCCATCACCGGCACCGTGACCTCTTCGCCCGCGACGAACTCTTCGACCAGCGCCCTGGATTCGGACTCCCAGGCAAGCGCGAGCGCCGCGCCGTAGTCTGCAAGGTCCGAAAGTTGGGTGACTCCTACGGTACTTCCGCCGCCGTTAGGCTTCACGATTATTCTCCCGTGCCTCTTAAGGTATTTTTCCGCCAGCTCTCGAGCGTCGTCCTCGAGGGCAGCGATGAAGCCACAGGGAACCGGCACTCCGGCGTTGGCCAGAGCAAGCTTCGCGGCGCTCTTATCCATTGACAGCATACAGGCCTCGGGGCCGGAACCGGTGTAAGGAATGCCAAAGGCCTCAAGGACGGCCTGTATCCGACCGTCCTCGCCCCAGCCTCCATGGAGGGCGATAAATACGCCGTCAGCCTTATAGTCAGGCCAGTTTTTGATAAATTCGCCGATAGAGACGACGTCGCAAAGTTCGGCCTCGTAGCCAAATTCTGAGAGCGCTTTTGCGACCGCGGCGCCAGAGTTCAGGGAGACTTCCCGCTCCGGGCTGACGCCGCCGCATAATACGACTACTTTCATGATCTTTATTGTTTCCTCTCCAAGTAAAAATTTAGGAGCCGCTAATCAGATGTACTATTCACCTGACGAGCAACCCCCGACCGCCGCGGGGGCGTATCACAATATACGCCTTGCGCGCCGCTTTAAAGCTGCCCGTTCAGCGCCTGGCACATCTGATAGACAAACCAGCCGATCCGCACGAAATCATAGATTTCGGCTTTATGTCCGTAAGCAGCGAGAGGTACGTTGGTTACCACTCCCGCTGATTTTCAATCGATCAGCCTTTCCTTAAAAATCTCCTTTTTTATTAGAACCGCTATCCGAACCTAAATCAATTTTATATTCAGGATAAGCGTTGATGTAGAAGGTCAAGCCCAGCTTCTTCTCATCATCAGATCTTTTATCATGATACCATAACTGCCATGTAGTACAATGTTTGTCATAAGTTAGTGTATAACGCATAGAACGTATATCATCTCTGCGCAAATCATATTGGCCGCTTACAGCAAGGCTCCACTTTTCCCATGACTCTCCAAAAGGCAAAGGAAATGATATCGTCTGGAAAAAATATTCGTTGTCATAGTACCTGTCCCAAACCATAGGGCTTCTGCCGTCGACCCAGCGTCTGCGATATGTACTTGACAGGCGGACGTCGCCAATATTATATCTGAATCCGAACCACGCATCTGTAACTTTCTGAGTTTTATCTTTTTCGGTATATTCGTATACGGCGTATCTTGCACCATAAAAGGGTTTCAACGCGCCCAAAGTCCATTTTGGACGTCCCTGGTAGGCCGCGCCATACGCGAAACGTTCGGTCAGTTCTCCATCCGAATAGCGGCCGCTGTCGCGATACTTTCCCCAAATACCAAACACCCGGAGCCTGCCGCCGAAAAGTGATTCGTTGAACCACGGGGTACGCAAATATATTTCAGGCTTGCTCCAGACGTCGTAATCATCCGTAGCCCCCGATTCGTTGTCTGTGGAGATTATTTCCCTCTCCGCCCACCTCACTTTAGCTTCCCAGCCGTTTTTATCATATTCCAGCCCCCAAGTGGGACGCCAGAGAGTCTCATCCTTAGCACTATTGTAAAGCCGACTCGTATTGCCGAACAGGGTTAATCCGTCCGTTATCTCATATTTATAATGTATCCTCGCCTCCCAGAAACCCTGCGTCCAATACATGCCAGCAATATCCAGCTCCCCCATGCGGCCTATATCAATAGGTCCTTTCAGTCCTACTCCCGCTCCTTTGTCAGAATCGTAACGAATGATTGGAGAGAGCTTTTCACTTTTTTTGCCCACAATATAGTCAAACGGATATGTCAGTATAAGTTTTTTGCCTATGTAGAATTTGGGCGTTTTCAAAACAGTTTTTTTTCCTGGGTATATAATTACTTTTTTGGAAACGAATCGATAGTGCGGAGCATCGAAATCACAGGTTGTAGCAGTGACGTCAAGCCATTCAGCCACATCTTCCGCCTGATTCTTTTTTTTCTTCGGAGCACGCACGATGCCTTGACTTACAGCATCTTCCATAGACATTATCCTGACGGTCCCGCCGTGCATATACATCGCTTCAGATTTTCCTGACGCCTGCGTCAGTATGCCGCGCCTCGTTTTCATATTATATTTAAGATGCTTTCCTGTGTATTTATTATTACCTGAGATTATTACTATGCTTTCTCTCTGGTCAGAATAGGCGTCTGCCACATTTGTTTCCGCGTTATACTCCACGTAAGGGGCGAAAAGGCGCAAATCTTTATTCCGAATTTTTACGTTCCCCTCAGCCGTTGCAAGGCCGGTCTTTTCACTAAAGCTGATGTTGTCGGCATCGATGAATACCTCGTTGGGATACTTCTGCTCTGATGCCGCACCTTCCGTGGGTAATTTTCGCGACGACGCCAGCTCGCCTATGTCTTCCGCGCGGGAGGGCGAAGCCTGCGCAAAAAACATCGTCGCGCAGAAAAGAATCGTCAGCAACGTCTTTCCGCCCCTCATCAGCGATCGCTCCATACTATAGTCCCTCCGTCAGTAAGCCGGCACTCGCCGCTTTTTGTGTCGTAATATCCCTTTTTGCCGCCTATCACCATACGTCCGTCGGTAATTGTGACGCCGTCGTCAAAGTGCCATTTTTCCGCCGCGGCCTCGTACTTGACGCTGCCGGATTTCAGCTTATATTCCTTGGTCTTCTCTTTCATCACTCCGTCGGCGCTCGTAAGCGCAATGTCGTTATTTTCGCGGGTAAAATTTCCCTCATCGGCGTATATATGGGTAATCTTGCCGTCAGGGTCCGCGATCGTTACATCCATGGAGCTCCCGTAGACGACGCCGTCTTTATGCTCCACGCGCGGAGAGATCAGCTTCCATTTTTTGCCGCTGATCATCCGTTCTATTTCAATGTTTTCCACCACCAGGTCGGGAATGGGTATTTTGCTCATGGCGTTCAGGTTGAGGTCGCGCCAAAGATAAAACGCCCCGACGGCGATCACAAGGATCACCGTCAGAACGGTAAGCTTCTTGCGGGATATTTTTTCTTTAAGCACAATTCAGCCTTTCTCTAGTTAGAGGGCGTGAACGGGGTCCCCTGCGGTGCTGAACCCTCCGTCTGCGTGATCGGAGTTATCTGTTGCGGTATCTTATACCCCTGGATCGCCGCGCCCTCCACGGTCTGAACATAGAAGGCGGTGCCCTCTTTGAGCTGCTTGTCGTTGCCGCGGATGAGGAACCCGCCGGCAAGGCCGATCGGACCGAGCAGCAGCGCGCCGCCGAAGCTCGCGCCGGCGGCGCCGATGACGCCGCTGTCTATGTCCATCGCCTTTTTGGCGGCTTCACCGAGGTTGACAGGAACGACAGAGGGACCAAGCACCTCGACGCTGTCTATCTGCATCTCGATGACGGCGGCGCGGCCGAAACTGCGCGGCGGCTTTACTTTGGTTATATGGCCGAACACGCGGCTGCCCTTCGGCGCGACGAGCACGTCGTCGACGACGATCTGCTCGTTGAGGCCGAGGATTATGATGTCGTCCACTTTAACGTTCCTCACCGTGAGCGTGTCAAGCAGCACGGCCTTGACGATGGTCTCCTTCGGGAGATTGAACTGGACTGCGGCGATCCCGTCGGGAAGCAGCTTGGTCAGCAGGCGCTCCACGCGCGATACCAGCGGCCCCGCCTGAATAGTCCCTTCAAGGATGCCTTCCATGGAATCGACCCGCTTGGAGAGAGACCAGGTGGGATGTATCTGCTGTTCGATGCCCCATTCAGCGACGGAGAGCTTAAAGAGCAGCGAGGGCTGGGTGCCGGTCCCCTTTTCCAGGAAGTCGATCAGCGCCGTCTGGCGCTCCGTCAGGCTTCCTGGCAGCTCGCGGCCGAAGGTCGCCTTTTCCACATCGTTGAGGCGGTTCATCAATCCGCCGTCGCGCGGACTGCCGTATACGATCGTCTCGATCCTCTCCAGCGTCTGAAAGGCGGGGGCGGCGCTCATCGGCTTGACGATTGTATTC
>CAKSWL010000173.1 GCA_934511335.1 uncultured Cloacibacillus sp.
GGCATGGGCAAAAAAGACTTTGCCTGGGCGAACTGCGTGCGCGCGATGCTCGGCGAGGCGGAATAAAAGACTCGCCGCCCTCGTAAAGAGGCCGCCGCGGAGGGGGATATTTCCCCGCGCGAAGAGGAAAGGGGAAGGGAGGCCGCGGGGGTTTGCGTAATCCCCGCAGCCTCCCTTTTCACGTGGGAGGGCTGATCTATATGAGCAGGTTTGTGAGCAGTCCGCTGATGGCGGCGAAGGCCATCGTGAAGAACAGATAGAGGATGAAGCTTTTCATACCGAGCACTATTTTGAGCGCACCGAGGTTCGTCACCTTCGTTGCGGGGCCGGTGATCATGAAGGCCGCCGCCGCGCCGAGGCTCATGCCTCTTTGCAGCCATTCGGAAAGCAGCGGCACGGTTCCGCCGCCGCAAACGTAGAGCGGCACGCCCACGGTCGCCGCCATGACGACGCCGAAGCGGTTGTCCCGGCCGAAGAGCTCCGCGACCGCCGCCGAGGGGAAAAGGCGCATGAAGGCCGCCGCGAGCGCGACGCCCGCGAGGAACCAGAAGCCGGTGGCGCGGATGTTGCGCAGGATATTTTTTATAAGACGCGCCGCCATTTTAGGGTCGGTGTCGCGCTCCTCCGGCTCCGTAAAACCGTCAAAGCGGAAGAAACTCCCGCCGCGGCAGAGATACCGCACGCAGAGCCCGGCCGCCGCGCCGCAGAGGAAGGCGGAGATGGTCCTGACGGCGAGCGCCTCTTTTCCAAGCGCCGCGCTGTAGACCATCAGCTGAGGGTTGAGCAGAATGGAGCTCATCATGAAGGCGGCGAGCCAGTCGTCCTCCATGCCGCTCTTCGCGAGCGAGGCGGCGATCGGTATCGTGCCGTACATACAGAGCGGCGAGGCGACGCCGAGCAGGCTCGCCGGTACCACGCCGAAAGCGCCGAGGCGCGTGCGCCGCATCCCGCCGAGCAGCCCGCGGATACGTCCCTTCGCAAAGACGGATATCGCCGAGCCGATGACGATGCCGAGCGCCCAAAAGGGGGCGATCTCTTTAAAGAGCGCCGTAAAATGACGGCAGAAATAGATAAGTTCTCGTTCCATTCTTTCACCGGTCCCCCCCTTTTTTCAGATCCTTGACGCTGACAGAATTTTAATCCTTAGAGTTTGCTCTAAGTCAAACGCCTCGCCCCGAAAGCAAGGCCGGCGCCGCCTCAAAGGGCCTCGTGCCGGTGGGACGTTTTGTCTCGGGCGCGGAGCAGCCCGCGCGGCTGGGAAAGGGCGTGCGCCTCGAAGCGGCGCCGCAGCCGGAGCGCCGGCGGATGACCGACATCCGGCGGAGGCCGCCCCTTTCGCGCGCATCGTGGGAGGGGCGGCTGTTTTTTGCTCCGCGCCGGTTACCGCCGCAGTTTTTTTCGCGGCCTCATAGACGACGGCCTCCGCCCCTTCTCCCGCTTCGCTGGTCTCCTCTTGCCATGCCTTGCAGGCGATAAAAGCGGGCGCCGCAAAGAGAAGCGGCGCCGTGATGAAAAATGCCGCGAGCGATGAAATAACCGAACTTGCCCTCATTTTGCCCAGACCCCTTCTTTCTGCCGCGCGCTTCCGCCCCAAGCGGCGGTAAAATATCCCCCGGCGCGCTTTAATTTGTGTCAAATCGCGCTGACCTTTATTGATGCGCCGGCGCTCGCCGTTCGCGCGCGTCCCCGCGTTTATGCTGCCGGGCGTCATCCTCTTTGGCGCTTTTACGGCGTTTCCCGAAGCATACCTCTTCGAGCCTGCTCTAGGGCAAGCCGTGTCCCGCCCAAAATTTCCGCGAGGAATTTTTGAGAATTACTTGACTTAGAGGCGGCTCTAAAGCGTAATCTGTCATTACGGCGCTGAAAGACCGCGCGGCGTAAACCTCCGAAAGGTAAGGACGGCCCGCGGCAAATACACGCTCCATAGAGAGGGGGTGGCGGCGGACTAGGGATGTCAAACAATGGATCGTCAGAAGATGACGCACAACTTCCTCCCAGGGAACCGTCTTGGCGAAATGCTTCCGCTTCGGCAGCGCCGTTTTTTAAAGATATAGGGCAGCTGACTGACAACCTCTGACTGTACGAAGGGAAGCATTTCCAAAAGACGGATGTCTGCCGGAGGACGTCCGTAAATAAAAGCGGAGACTTTGGCCCGTAAGCGATACAGTTAATAACAAATAAGACGCCGCTTAACGACAAGTGCTGCAGTTTTGATCTCGATGATTTTAGCGGCTGGCGTCGACGCACCACGACAAACAACGACAAAACGGACCACCGCTTGCAGGGATGCCCTTTCAGCCGCCCGATGCCGCTTGGAGAATATCAGGCAAAATATCTTCGGCGCAAAGGCCGTCCCCGAAAAAAAGGATCCCCGCGCGCGCCTTTAAGCGTTCTTCGGCGGCCCCCTGTCCTGGCGGGCTGCCTCTGCCGGCCCCGCGGGGACGTCACGCCTCTCCCTACCGCTGTCTTTTTTTGAAAAACATCAGCAGCGCCCCGAGCAGCAGCATAAAGGCCGGAAAAAGAATCGCGCCGTCGTCATATATATAGGTGAGCCTGGAACCGATAACGACGGAAAGGGTAAAGACCATCACCGTTATGAGATATTCAAAGCTGCGCGACACCTTTTCCAAATCCTGATCCTCGTGATAATCTATCACATATTCGACCGCCCCGCGCAGATTCATCATCGCGAGCGTCGACGTGAAAGGCACGCCGTTCATGGAGCGGAAGGCGTCGAACTGCATCGCGCAGGCGAACGACACCATCGCGTTTGCCGCGTTATCGCCGGAATGGGGCATGAAAGAGATCAGTATCAGCACCAGCGCCTCGGCGGCGACGACGATCTGCCGCCAGTCGAGGTGTTTTAGAGAGCCGCAGCGTATCCTGATCCGCTCCGTGATCACCGTCCCCAGTAAAAAGGCCGTCACGGGAACGAGATAGCTGATCGAGGCCGCCAGTTTGCCCTGCGCGAGGTTCACTCCCAGCAGGATGAGGTTTCCCGTCTGCGTATTCGCGAAGACGTTGCCGCGTCCGATGAACGTATAGCCGTCGAGAAAGCCGCCCGCCGCCGCGAGGATCGCCGCGAGCAGGAAAGATTCCGAGGGGGCTGCGAGGTCCAATAATTTTACCTTCGGCAGTTTTTTCATACCGTCTCCATCCTCCCGCGCCCGGCTGCCGCCGGACGTGCCGCTATACTATCGTCTTGATTCGGGAGGCGCATCGACGAACTTACAGACAGCCGGCTAAGTAGGAGGCCTGAAAAGTCCGTCGCCGGGGAGCGCCCCGCCCGCCGGCGTTTTTTCATAAAGCGGAGGCGCATCCTCTGAAAGCTAGAGTATGAACTTGTCCAACACGAAGACGACGGCGCAGGAGAGGAGCGAGACCTGCAAAAGGCTGCCGCCGAACCAGGCGAGCGCGGCGGCCGCCGCGAGCGAGGCCGCCGCCGTGACGGTACTGCCGGTGGCCTCGATGATCGCGGGAAAGGTCATCACCGCAAGCGTCACGTAAGGCACGTAATAGAGAAAGGCGCGCACACGCCGGTTTTTTATCTCGCAGCGGATGACCGTCAGCGGCAGCACGCGGATGAGATAGGTGACCGCCGCCATGACTAGCAGATAGATATAGATGTTACGCGGCATTTGCCTGGCCTTCCTCCCGCAGCGGGAAGGCGAAGGCCGCCGCGCCGGAGATGGTGATCGTAAGGATGATCGTGCGCACTCCCGCCGAAAGCTCCGCAAAGGAGAGACGCGAGAGGGCGAAGCTCGCCGCCATGGAGATCACGATCAGCGGCCCGATGACGTAATTTTTACGCGCCGGCGGCACGATGACGGCGATGAACATGCCGAAAAGGCCGACGCTCAGCGCGGTGATCACATTCTGCGGCAGGGCGTTGCCGACGACCACGCCGAGAAAGGTGCCGAGCGCCCAGCCGGGAGCCGCCGCCGCGACCATGCCGTAGGTGTAAAAGGGATTGAGGCGTCTGGGCTGCGCGACCGAAAGACCGAATATCTCGTCGGTGATGTCCACTGCGAGCAGCATCCGATGGCAAAGCGGCGTCTGAGGGGATATCTTCTGGCTCATGGCGCATGACATCAGCAGATAGCGCGCGTTCGCGACGATTATCATGACGACGACTTCAAGGTAGCCCGCGCCCGCCGCGATAAGGGAGTAGCCTGCGAATTGCCCGGCGGAGGCGTTTTGCGTCACTGCGCTGAGCAGCGCCTGGAACGGGCTGAGCCCGGCGTTCTTCGCGCCGATGCCGAGAGTGAAAGAGACGGCGATATACCCCAGCAGAATAGGTATCGCGTCGCGCATCCCCTTTGAAAAATAATACAGATCCCTCTTTGCCATTTCCTTTCCCCCGATGTTCCTTGATTTCACTTCTATTTTTACAACTTTTATTGCAAGCAGTCTAACGAATATTTATAATAAATATATTAGTAAGACTAATAGTAAAAAGAGGTGCGCGATGAACAGGTATGAAGTCTTCGTCAAAGTGGCGGAAAGCGGCAGCTTCACCCGCGCCGCCGAAGAGCTGGGCTACACCCAGTCGGCGGTGAGCCAGATGGTCCATACGCTTGAGGAGGAGCTCTGTACCGTGTTGCTGCGGCGCGAAAAGGGCGGCGTCACCCTCTCCGCCGACGGCGAACAGTATCTGCCGTACATCCGTTCGATCTGCAGCGCGCACCGGGAGCTGCGCGTAAAGTACGACGAAATGCAGGGTCTGTTGGGCGGAAATATCCGGGTCGGGACCTTCACGAGCGTCAGTCGCAGTTGGCTGCCGAAGTTGATGAACGAGTTCAAGGCGCTCTACCCATACGTTCACTTCGACCTCAGGCAGGGCGACTATCGCGGCATCGAAGAATGGATATCCGAGGGCACGGTCGATTTCGGCTTCACCTGCTACAGCGAGGTCAAGGGGCTCGTCGTGACGCCGCTGCGCAAAGACGAGATGCTGGCGGCGCTGCCGCCCGGACATCCGCTCGCGCGCCATGAGCGTGTAACGCTGGAGGAGCTCTCCAGAGAGCCGCTGATACTGCTCGACGAGGGGGAGTTCAGCATCGCGCTGGACGCCTTCCGCCGGAGCGGATTGACCCCGGACATCCATTACAGAGTTACCGACGACTATACCGTCATCTCGATGGTGGAACAGGGGCTGGGCGTCTCCATCCTCTACGAGCTCGTCCTGAAAAATGAAAACCGCCGCCTTACGGCGCTGCACATCGAGCCCCCAGTAGAACGGACGACGGCGCTCGCCTATCGAAACAAGCGGACGCTGTCCGTCGCCGCGCGCCGCTTCATCGATTTTGTGAGCGACTATTTTGGAGCGGGAAAATGAATTATAATTATTGT